>JAVYNU010000004.1 GCA_038735125.1 Ignisphaera sp. | reverse complement strand
CTTACCACTCCCATTAGGCCCAACCAAAGCATATATCTCACCATCGCCAACAGTAAAAGAAAGGCCATCAACACCTACAGACCCCCTACCATAGACCTTAACAAGATCCCTAACAACAACAGCAGACGCACTCACTCAAACCACCACACAAACAACGCATATAGAGCATATATAAAATTTTTGTATTTTTGCATACACAACCATCCAAACAAAAGGCCGTCAAAAACCAAACAAACGGTTACGAAACACCAAACAACTACCTAAACATCCCAAAACACAGATAGGCAAACACATAACATCAGCTAACACAGTACTTTCTAGCCAACAATTGAGTGACAACAAATTGAAAGGTTATGAACGCAATAATTGCGTTCCCAATGGCATTGAATCCCATTTTTATGTTAAGCAATATCTCCAAAACCTCGTTTGAATACCATGCACATGCAATCCCCATCACGCCGCTGATAGGCACAATTAAAAAGACTAGATTCAAGCTAATTCTATGGCATGCTCCAAGCCAATAGAATAACATAAGTATATACACCATTATCATGGCCATGATTAGAAGCACTACAAATGCAGTCAAATACCCAAAAGCCTTTATCAAAAGCAATGAAAACCAAGGCATAAACCAAACAAGGAAAGCACAAAAAGCTACAATTATTACAATATACATTATGGCAGTCTTTAAAGACGGCTCTTTCCCCGAGACCTGCTGCACCATACAACACCACCTAAATATTGAATATTAATAAAAAATTGTAAATTTTTAACTTTACCTTCCTGCAGGAGGTAGTGAAAGAACGTTACAGTTAGAGCCAAAGAGATTCCAAAGAAGTGTTCCGCCAAGTGAACTAGCAACGCTGACGCTAATGGCAGTACTGATACTCTTTATGACAAATCCCGCTATGCCAGACATCATGAACAGTCCGGCTGATGCTATATAAAGTCCTAAGCATGCAACAGTGCTATTGCGGACTAAGTAACCAACGCCTATGGTAACCAATCCTACTATTGTAACTACTATTCCAACTAGTAGCCATGGAAAGTCTATCACTAGTGCATATCCTTTTTCTACTGGCTTGTCTATTTCTTTTGGTATATTGTTTGCTAACCCATTTAATGCGTTGGCTATTTGCGGATATGCTGTCGGTACGTATCCTCCCTTTTAACGATAGAATAGATTTGAATACTTTTGAATAACTCTGTTTTTCTGTTTGGCAGTGAGCCGCGATGCGATGAGGTTCAATCTATAGATGGGCCTTGCAGTATTGGGCTTCACGGAGCTTTGTGAGTTGTGGGCGGAGCTAGCGAGTCTACAGCAGGGGTTAATCTCTTTTGCGGAGCTAAAAATATTGAAGAACTATCTAAAAAGTATCGTGGGAGGGGATACTGCACGTTCCTCAGGTTTTGTTTAGCGAACCTGTCTTTTGGATATTGTGTAGAGGGTTATGAGCACCAATGTGGAGAACGCTACAAAGAGTGTTCCTATGGCTAGTCGGAGGGGTATATCTAGTTGGATGTTGAGCATGTTTTCTAGAGCTCTTCGAAGCCTCAATAGGCAACCCGAGAGCGTCTCTGTAAGTTTAGTATTGGGGCTTCTAGGCGTCTGGAATTTGTGAATATGTCTATCTGTGTCTGGATTTAGCTAGGTGTAGTGTTAGGGCGAAGAGTATGTGGAGGCCTATGGCGAGGCATGCAACAGCCAAGCCAATAAACACATAAAACAATACATCGCTTTGAAAAGTGGATAGGTAGAGCAGAATAGTGCCTATAACGATGAAGGCTATAGACTCAAAAAATATGATAATTAGAGAATGGTCTGAAGAAGATGAACCAGAAAAAGTATTTGAGAGTAAAAAAATATTTTTGTTTTCAAATTTCAAGCCAATCACATCAACAGCCTTTCCCAAGGCTAGCCAAGATCTATGACACTATACGCTAAAGACGCTGGAACAGTCCTCTCAACAGTTAGAGCAGCACCAATCGGAGGCTTAATCTCAACCTTAAAGACGTCGTACGGGTTGAGACCCTTTATACTTGCGTGGCCAAGATCTTCAGCCAGCTTTGTGAAGTTGACAACAATCAAGACTTTCTCACCCGGCTGGAGCACTGTATCACCGTTGTTGTTGGGACTCCACACTACTGCAACACCATTGGTCACGTGTCCTGCTAGCATACAGAGATTCGTTATGTTATAGCTGTAAGTCCCAGTTTTTCCAAGGTTATTAATTGCCTTAGTAAGATTGGTGACTGCTTGCTTCGTATCGTTATAGAGGTTTGTGCCAGCTATCTTGTTTATTACCCATGTTGCTATGTCTGCTTTTCCTGGTGTCAAATCGACGTCTTTTTGTCCTGCTGATAGTCTAACTGGTATTATGACACATATTACTTCTTGGTTAGTTGTACCTACCTTTGCTAGTACTGTTCCGTCTACTTCTAGTGAGCTGCTTGCTTGTGCGAGGCCCTGGGCCATGACCTCTTTGCTTCTTTGTGTTGTGTAAAAGCCCATGTTTAGTGCTACAAAGGCTAGTGCAGCAGCCACTACGACAAATGCTATTAGCACTATAGCAGCCTCTATACCCACAATACCCCTCAACAGTCTCGTTCTCATCTTCATCCCATTCACCTGTCCCAAGAAATTTGGCACTCCTCAAGAATATTCAAGATTAGTGCATAGAGGCGACCACACGCCTAGAACAACAAACAAATCAAGCAATAGAATGTGGAGACGCCAGCGCGCTAATGTATAAAGAGAGGAGGTGTTGATCCAGAGCTGGTTGTAGCAATCCTGGTCTCGAATCTGCGTAGCTTGATCCTCAGAGAGCTGATCTGGCGCCACAGTTAGTTGTTCTCATATTCATTGCTGATAGGGTTGGATAGCGAAACACAGTTATAGCGGCTTATCCGCTGCTGAGTTTTTGCTGATCTTGGTTCATTGTGTAGAGGAGTTGGGTTTGTGAGCTATAAAGGTAAAATACCTCTTGTGATCTATTTCAAGTTTTGCTGTTAAAAGGTGGTAAGTGCTGTGGCTTCGAAAATGTTTGTTGTGTTTGTGTTTGGGCTGTTGATAGGATTTGCAATAGCCTTTGCAGCCATGCGTGTTGTGGAGCAACGAGGGGCTGTGGCTACACAGACGTGTGTAGCGACATTGACTCAAACCCAGGCAATGTATGTAGAGCTGCAAACGCCTGTCCACGTCGCGTCGCTTGCCACGATAGTGAACGCTTCTGTGTCTTCGGTGGGGTTTGGGTGTGGGGTTGGTGTTCTGGTTGATAAGAGCTATTTCCAGGCTGTTCAAAGCCTTCTTGAAAGAGCCAACAAAAGTATCTACATAGTTATGTATGCTATGAAATATGATCCTGCAGAGCCTGGCGACCCTGTCAACGAGCTTCTCGACATAGTTGTTAATAAGAGTAGGTATGGGGTTGATGTGAAGATAGTGGTGGATGATGTGACGTACAAGGACTATCCAGATACCATAGCCTTTCTGCTTAGAAACAACATAAGTGTTAGACTCGACGAGTCTAGTGGTAGGACAACCCACGCCAAGCTGGTTATAGTAGATAATAGAACGGCTGTTCTTGGAAGCCACAACTGGACTGAGAGTGCTCTTCAGCTCAACCACGAAGCATCTGTAGAGATAGACTGTCCAGATGCCGTCAGAACCCTTCTAAACTACTTCGATAGCCTGTGGGCGGGTGGAAGAACAATCAAGCAGTAGATTGTATGTGCTGAAAAGGCTCTGCAAACCTATTGCAAACACCTTTCAAAAGCTCGCTAGCAACTATAGCGGATCTGCACATGCTCCTGACTATTGTCATCCCCTTGCCTAGGTACACAGGCCTTCTAAAGACAATGACATCACCGTTTCTTATAAGCAGTATGCCAACCCTCGGATCAACTCTACTCAAAGCCCATGTGTAGAAACTGTATGGAATAGCGACATAGAGATAGTCGGTCAGTTCAATACGCCTCCAAATCTGCTTATAGACCTTGTCACGAGGCCTCCTCTTAACCTCTACAACATGGACATAGACACGATCAGAAGAAGGCTCAAAAGCAACAACATCAAACTCAACACCATCTAAAACGACATTCCTATAAACATCGAACCCAGCACTCCTAAACCTCGATACAACTGATTCGACTAAACCATTCTCATCCAAGCCAGCAACACCAAAACCCAAAGCCCTACTACGAATTGAAGCAGAACATATATGTGCACATCGGTAGGCAAAGAAAGTACAAGTTCTATGGAAATCCAACAAAATAAAAACCCTCTATAAAAAGTGCTACACTAGTATTACTAGCAACAGGTTGAATATAGCTATCCAAACCAATACCATAATACATATAACTAAAAGTAATAGAGGTATTATCTGCAGAAAGCCGTATATATCTAGCACAGAGCATATTATATACTCGGGGCGCCAAACCCCAGCTGTGTGGATGACACACAAACATGGCATGCTGGGGCCCAGCTCCTTAGGCAGCTCTCAGGGGATAAGCCCTGGGGGTTGTCTAGGGGGCTTGACCCTGGTATGCCCATGTTTGTGTGTCATCCACACAGCTGGGGGGCGAGGCTGTTATTCTGGCTACATGTCATATTGTTCTAGTGTGAGTGTCTTTCTGTTCTTAGACTACGTTGTCTCGGTATGGTCATTGAGCTAGCATTTGACGAAAGCTAATAATGTTGTTGGTGTTGGTTCTGGGCGCTTTGATGGCTATGCTGATGAGAGGGTTGATTTAGAGGGTTGACTCTTTTGCCAGGTTTTGTCGATACCCATACCCACGGTGTTGGAGGTTTCGATATAACTGCTAGCCCGTTGCCTGAGACTGTTATTGAGATGGCTAGGAGGTTTGTGAGGTATGGGGTTACGGGCTTTCTTCCAACAACTGTTTCCGCACCTCATGAAACCCTTGTAAGGGCTTGTAGAGCTGTTAGAGAGGCTTCAAAGCTTTGGAAACCATCTATTGGTTCTAGGGTTCTTGGTATACATCTAGAGGGGCCCTATATCAGTCGTGAGGTGGCTGGGGCCCAGAACACAGAGTTTGTTAGACTTCCATCTGTAGAGGAGTTCAAGGTCTACTACGAGGAGTCTGGGGGCTTGCTGAAGCAGATTACCATAGCGCCTGAGCTGCCGGGGGCTGCAAAGCTTATAGAGTTTGCTAAGGGCTTGGGGGTCACCGTTAGCGCTGGACATACAGACGCTGGCTATGAGGTTGGCTTAGAGGCTGTTAGACTAGGTGTTTCGAAGGCTACACATCTGTTCAATGGCATGAGGCGGTTTCACCATAGAGACCCTGGGGTTGCTCTAGCCCTTATCCAGTCTCCAAATGTCTATCTAGAGATTATAGCTGACTTCATACATCTCCACCCAGCAGTCGTTAAGATGGTTGTAGACTATGCGACGCCTAGGAGAATAGTTCTGGTTACAGACTCCATAGCGGCTACAGGGCTTGGCGATGGCGTCTACAATCTCGGTGGTCTAGAAGTTGTTGTTGAGAGGGGTGTATGCAGATTGGCGAAGACAGGTGGTTTAGCTGGGAGCACGCTGACCATAGATAAAGCGTTTAGAAACATTGTGTCGCTTGGATACACACTAAGAGAAGCCTCTATGATGGCTAGCTACAACCCCGCTAAGAGCATAAGGCTTGGGATAAACATTGGAGATATTGCGCCAGGCTATAGGGCAGACTTTGTAGTTGTTGATGATAGGCTAGACATTGTTAAAACTGTTATCGATGGAGAGATTGTTTATGAGAGGTAACAGCATTTCGATACACATGCCTCGCTTTTAACATGCAAATGCTTTTAAACTCTGTAGCGCATAGTCTACATGTAATGAATGTGGGATTGTATGGAGGAATCGGATTCAGATTCAGAAGATGATTCGTCTAGCGATAAATGTTTGGATATCTCCATTAGAAGAGCCAGAATTTCTGATGTTGACAACATATTTAGGATATATAGCGAGAGTATTCAGTATCTCGATTTGGAGAGCAAAGAGTGGATAGCCGGTGTTATTAGGAAGAGGAGCAGGAGGATCAGAATATATGTTGCCATCCACAACAAGAGTGTGGCAGGCTTTGCCATAGTTTATAAGAAGAGAGATAAGGCATATGTCGACGCCCTTGCCATAGACGAGATGTTTAGGGGGAGGGGAATAGGAGAGTGCCTGCTTAGAAACGTTGAAGAGGCGTTGGCTGGTGAGGGTGTTGAGAAAATCTATCTAACTGTGAAAAACCATAATAATAGGGCTCTTGGAATGTATGTAAAGAACGGCTATAGAATATCAAATGTCATTCTAGTTCTAGAGGCAAAGCTAAGTAGCATAGATATTAGCGTAGATAAGAAGGTTTTGGAGAGGACTAGGATAAGCGTTGACAGCGTCAAGAGAGCGTCTATTCCAAGAGTCAAACTACTTGATTTGACCATGTGGAACAACTTCACATGGGATGTAGACGAAGCTATATATAGGCTTAGCGGAGAGGAGGTAACGATAATAACAGTTTACAAGGGTAGGAGAATAGCTGGGGTTGCACAGCTATCTACCGCCAGTAGCAAGATTGTTGTTGAGAGATTGGCACTATCCTACTACAGACCAACAGAATCTCTAAAGGTGTTGATAGACTCTGTAAAGAGGTTTGCTGATAGAGGCATAGACACAAGCATTGTTATACCAGTAGACTCTTCAAAGACATCGCTACTCAAAACACTTATATCGATGGGCTTTAGAATAGTTGATAGCGAGTATGTGCTCTACAAAGATGTTGGAGAAGAGCAAGAGAAGAATATAAGCAGTGTAGCATTAGCCAAACATGTTTAACCAGCCAATCAGAAAGAGTAAAATATTTCCTAACGCAAAAATCTACCAGCAAAAGCATTCATTCTTGGTAGCGGTGGCTTTGTGTGCCTAGGCGATTCAGAAGAGGCTGGATGGGTGGATTCGGTGTTAGAACACCCCCCGCAAGGTGTAGTATACCCATTGAAGACACTGTATTCATACCTGTTAAACCTGTTGAAAGCCTGAGCTTCGGCGACTACATAGAGATCTACGATTACGAGGTTGAGGCCCTTGTCCACATACATGTTGAGGGGCTTTCCATGGAGGAGGCTGCGAATAGAATGGGCCTGTCAAAAGCAACCTTTTGGAGAATTCTAGAGGGCGCTAGATTCAAGGTTGCCAAGGCGCTAGCTGAGAGAAAGCCTATGAAACTTGTTTCAACTAGGCAGATGGTCGATGATAATAAGAGCTTATTAACCGAGAAACAGGTTTCAAGTACTGGTGACGAAAATGAGTTGGTGGAATAGGTTTTGGAGAGGCCCATACCCAGGCAATGGGCCCTGGAGCCATCTACCACCGTGGCAGAGACCCGGATGGCTATTTGGTGGAGGGTGGTACTGGCTACAATATCTAGGCAAATACTGGTACCAGCCACCAATCACACCACCACCAACTGTACCAATAGCTCCCATTGATCCAGAGACTGAGATTAGGTATCTCGAAGAGCTGAGGAGATATATCAGCGATGTGATGCTAAAAGGGATTGATGCTAGGATAGAGGAGCTTAGAAGGCTCTTGGGAAAGGGGCAAGGCAGTAGATGAAGAGGACAGTTATTGTAGCAATACCTGTGGCAGGCTCTGGCCAAAACCCATATGTTTTTCCACATTTTGGCGGAGCACCGTTCTTTGCAATAGTTGAGATAGACGGGAATAGCTTTAGAGTAGCAAAAATGCTCAAGAACGAACATGTTGTCCATGGTCACGGCCAAGGACATGGACATCTGATAATAGAGGAGCTTGCTAGACAGGGAGTAGAAGCTGTGGTTGTTGCCAGCATTGGCCAGGGGGCCTTCTACCAGCTGAGAAGCTTGGGGATGAAAATCTATGTCTTGCCAAAGAGAGAAAAAGGGTTGTACAATCTGGAGGAGGCTATAAAGATGCTCATAGAGAACAGAATCAGCGAGGTGCTAGAGCCTGTGGAGCATGAAGATCATGTGCATAACCACTAAAGAGAGTCTACCCCACAAAGATATTCGGCAATGCTTAAATCCTTTCTAAACAATAAAAATAGAAATTGTTCCTGAAGGCACCCTATAGTGTTGTCCAAAGACTATTTCGACGCCTCTGAAAGCTTCCGGCCTCTCATCATCTCATCAACAACAGTTAGTATGCCAGATACTAGCAAGTATATGCCTATGAGCCATGCTATTAGTTCTGGAAACACTATAATCAGTATCCCAAAAATTATCATCAGCACTCCTATGACAAGCCTTGGGGCACTTACACCAAAGTATTTTTTGAGCATTTCCTGGACAGTCTTTTCAGCCAATTGTGTCACCCAAGAGTTATATTGTGTCTAATGCTAATAAGTTCTTTCATAATCAAAGTATTGAAGTTCAACAGAATATTCAATGTCGTTGAACATAATACACAGCTTCTATTTGAAAAGATTTTGTGTAAACCTATATAGCTTTGAAGAAATGTGTTCTTGTAGTGTGGTGTGTATGGCTAGAGTACTTGTTGTTACTGGTAGGCTTGCAGAGCCTATTGTTAGAAGGACAATAGCCTCTATTAGTGGTTATGAGGTAGATGTTTTTGTCGCTCCTGTTGATGTAGCATCTTTCATGACTGTTGACTATATTGCTAAGCTCCTTGCTGGAAGAGTCCATAGAGGCGACTATGAATATATTATCATACCTGGCTTGGTTAAAGGCTCTGGAAGAGTTGTAGAGGCTATAACTGGCATCAAAACAGTCAAGGGACCTATAAATGCTGTTGACCTATCGGATGTTTTTAGAGTTGGTTTAGAAGCTTTATCGCCTGACAAACCTGCAGACGAGGTTTTGCAGAGTCTCAGAATTGAGAGATGTAGAAAGGTTTTGACGGAGGTTGAGAGAATGGCTTTAGAGAAAGGCTTTATCGTGGGAGGAATATATGTAGCCTTGGAGCCTCCCCCAATTAGGGTGGCCTCAGAGATTTTTCATAGTTATACGCTAACTGATGAGGAGCTCATTAGAAGGGTTTCCTACTTAGTTGAGTCTGGAGCTGATATTATAAGCCTCGGCTTTGAGGCTTTGGAACCTCACCCAGATGAGGTTTATAGAGTTGTTAGAGCTGTTAAAAGGGTTTTTGATGTTCCAATAGCTATAGATACCTCAATTCCAAGCGAAATTCTCAGAGGTGTTGAGGCGGGGGCTGACATGGTTATAAACATAGATCTAACCAACATAGAAAATGTGAAAGAAATTGATAAAAGCATAGCTGTTGTTGTCATCCCTAGAAACCCGATTGACAACTCAATACCAAGAGACTATAGAGAAAGAGTTGACCTTCTCCTGAAAACAGTAGATGTTGTTAAGAGTCATGGATTCGAAAAGGTTTTTGCAGATGCTATTCTGGAGCCAGTTGGAAACACATTTAAGTCTCTTCAAGCTTATGCAAAGTTCAGGGAGGTTAGAAAGGATATACCACTATTCATGGGTATTGGAAATGTCACAGAGCTCATAGATGCTGATAGCGTAGGGGTAAACGCAATCCTCGTTGGGTTAGCACATGAGATAGGAGTGAGTATAGTTCTCACAGTAGAGCAAAGTAACAAGGCGAAGGGCTCGACAAAAGAGGTTAAAATAGCCACTCAAATGATGGCAATTGCAAATATGTTGGGGGTTCCACCAAAAGACCTCGGAATATCACTTCTAATACTAAAAGATAAGAGAAGATACGACACACCGATGGACAGTTACGAACAAGTTGTTTATGTAGAAGATGAGGATAAGCCATATAGACTAGACCCAATGGGAATATTCAAAATAAGAGTAAACCACGAAGAAGGCTATATAGAGGCTCTGTACATAGGAAGAAAAGGAAGGATATTGTTAAGAGGAAGGACAGCTAAGGCAATAAGAAACAAAATAGTTGAACTAGAATTGGTTTCGCAAGTATCACATGCACTATATCTAGGAGCAGAACTGGCAAAAGCCGAAGAGGCACTTAAACTAGGCAAAAACTACATACAGGAACAGCCATTATTCATAATACCAAAACCAGTAAAAACACATTAATTACAGTAGAGTCAAAGAGGCCTACCATATCTAAGAGGATATAAAATATATGTGGCTAGGACAAGTCCATAGTAACTTAGAGTTTTAGAGACAACGCTTCCCTCATTAAAAATGTAGGCGGCGAACACCTTTATCTGTACTATGTAAGCTTCTAGCTGAAAACGTCTATGCATAAGCTATGCAATTTGGAAAAACTTTTGGTAAAGCAACTATGAACAGCTCTAAAACAGTATGAGCAACCATACTTGGGCAGCTACAGAGAACGTTACTTTTTTGCAGGAGGATAGAAGACCCTGTAGATGTGTAAACGAAAATTTTTAAGCGCTATGAACTATTTCGTTGCATGGGCCTCAAACATGTTTATAAAAAATGCTAATGAAGTAGCTAAATCAACTTTACATAGGCTAATTCTAGAGATAGCCGATTATGGATTAGCTGTGGCCGATCCCTATAATGCTGTGAAGAACCATGTGAAAGTTAATGGTGGGAGGATATATATTGGGGATGAAATTATCGAGTTAACTGGAAGACTTCATGTCGTAGGTTTTGGAAAAGCATCAAAAAGAATGGCTATGGCTTTAAATGATTTGCTGGGGGATAGGATAGTTGGTGGGGTTGTTATAACCCCCGATGAAATTGGCAGTGTTGGTAATATAAATCTTGTTAGAGGTAATCACCCAATTCCGGGTAAGGATACCTTAGAATCTTCCCAGCAACTACTAGACTATGTATCCAGCAATGTCTCTGAAAACGATATTGTCTTTGTTGTTGTATCTGGAGGTGGGTCGGCACTCTTTGAGGTTCCAGAAGACGGTGTAACTCTAGATGATATCGCCTGGATTTCCAGAGAACTTATGAAAAGAGGTGCAGATATATTCGAATTGAATGCTGTGAGAAAAAGGTTTTCTAAGGTTAAGGGTGGGAAGTTCATAAGATTTTTAAAGGCAAAGAAAGTCATATCGCTGATAATAAGTGATGTTGTTGGGGATAGGCTAGACACTATAGCCTCGGGACCTACAGCACCTGACGACACAACTTTTCGAGATGTTTACAATATATTGAAGAGACGTGGTATTTGGGATGAGATGAAAGACTCTATGAAGAGAATAGTGGAAATGGGTCTAGAGGGAAGAATAGCGGATACGCCGAAGAGAGGCGACAATATTTTCAATAGGGTTTTAAACATTATTGTTGCAAGCAATAAATTGGTTTTAGATGCTATGGCAGAAAAGGCAAGAAGCCAAGGATTTAATACGCTTATTCTAACTTCCATGCTTGAGGGGGAGGCTAGGGAGGCCGGAAAGGTGCTGGCATCAATAGTGAAAAGCATTCACATATATGATATGCCAATAAAAAAACCTGCAGCTATTTTAGCTGGTGGGGAAACTGTTGTAACTGTTAGGGGCAGAGGGGTCGGGGGCAGAAACCAGGAACTTTGCCTAGCATTATCAATATCGATTAGAGGTATAAAAAATGTTGCTGGATTATGCATGGGGACAGATGGAATTGATGGTATAAGCCCAGCCGCTGGAGCGATAGTTGATGGCGAAACATATTATGAGGGATTGAGACAAGGTTTAGATCCGCAAGAGTATCTAGAGAACAACGATAGCTACACCTACTTCGCGAAGCTCAGAAAGGCTATTATAACAGGCTATACTGGCACAAATGTTAATGACATATTCATAGCTTTGATAGAATAATCTATCAATGACAATAAACCTAGGCTAGGCATCAAACACATCTTTAAGTATTGTAGTTACATCCTTCATTATCTCCTCCTCAGATCTGCTACTTTCAATAAGCTGAAACTCAGCATAGCCAGGCTTTCTATTATCAACCTTCATCTGGATGCACTCCACGGCTTTCTTAGTCGGGTGGGCAACTATGTTGAGATATGTTCTTGCAATTGCTGCAACTGTTGCTTCTTGCAAGACTATTGTCTGGTCTTTGAAAAATATAGCCAATCTCATATGCCTGTGGCTTGGCGGTATAAACCCTATGATCTTCAGTACATCGCTATTCGAATAGACTTTAACACACATTTTAGACACACAACAATATACCTGGACAAAAACATATTTTAATCTTCATTGATTTTACTGAAAAGAGCTTTGGGTGTGGTTTACGATAGCCTTTTCAACAATGGTGCTACTGAACCTCGACCCATTTGAGGCTACAGCAAAACTCATTGAAAGCGGTTTCCACGTTGAGGTATGCTACGACAATTTCCTCGTGTTTGGAGGTAGGTATGTGGAGGATGTTCTATTCAAAAAGTTTCTCGACAGCATACAGTCGATTAGAAAGACATATATAAAGTCTGTTCATATGCCATATGACGAATTAGATGCTGATACTATTCCATTTGAACATATTCTAAACAGAATGGTCAAGTGGCTTAGATTCGCACATGAGATAGGGGCTTCAATAGCTGTTTTCCATACACTAAAAACATCCTCAGACCCTCTAAACACAAACCTACACTTCTTTAGGGAAATCGCTAGAGAGGCTATGGATAGGGGAATCAGAATCGCCGTCGAAAACAGACTCGAGAAAAACTTGTTTGGCTCAAAGCCCGAAGACCTCAAAAACATTGTTGAAAGCGTTGGCGAAGGAATCGGGATCTGTTTAGATGTTGGCCATGCAAACATAAATAAAAACCTAGATGCGTTCTTAAAAACATTAGAGAACAGTATAATAGAGCTTCATCTCCACGACAATAACGGTTTTAGGGACGAGCATAAACCTCCATTCACAGGCTCTGTTGACTGGAACGCTGTTATAGGGCTGATTAAAAGGAAAAGAGATATTTTACCTGTTTTCGAAATTGCATGCAGAGAACCGGTGGTAAGCTGCCTGTCGATTGCAAACAGAGTTAAGCAAGAATTTGAAATGTGAAAATAGTTAGAGGTGTCTAAAATGCTGTTTAAAAAGCCGAATATCTTTGATAAACCTGTCGAGGTTTTTAGACTCGACGACATATCTCTTCTGCATATCCATACAAAGAATCTAACAAAGTTCAGCTTGGATCTATGCAGAGACTGTGAAAAGGTTTTGGCTTTGCTGAGAGGGAGATGCAGAGTTGGTGGCTATGAACTCTTTGAAAAAGACCTGCTCTACATTCCAGCAGATGTAGGCCACATGGATATGGAGTGCACAGAAAACGCCATAGCATACATTGTTCAGACTAAGGCCTCAAGAAAATTTGGCTCATATCTAAAGAGGTTTGGAGAAGCTGAAAAGACCATTATAGAAGATGCTGGGTCTCGCAGGACTAGATACACATTGATAGGAGAGAAAGATGAGAGCGAGAGGATGTTAGCTGGCTACACATTTTGCGAGCCAGGCTCCTGGGGCTCGTACCCCCCGCACAGGCACGATGATATGTATGAGATCTTCATATACTTTGATCTGAGCCCATATTTCGGCATTCAAACAATATTCGACGAGTCTCAGGAGAGTGTATACATAGTTAGAGACTATGACGCTGTTTTAGTTTCTAGGGGATACCACCCCAATGTCTCAACCCCTATGAGAGGCATGAAATACCTGTGGGTAATGGTGTCGAAGAGAGGCTCTAAAACACATAAGATGGAGATTCACCCACTATATGCCAAGTCCTAGAAAGTCTTGGCAACAGCTATAACTCGAATAGCTCAAAGCCGCTATATACATTAAATCTATCCCCTCTAACATGCCCTATTAAAGCCATGTTACAGCTTCTAGCAATCTCAATAGCTTTCCGCGTTGGCGCACCTCTGAATACTGCTATGGGTATGCCCATAGCAGTAATAGCCTTGACCATCTCCGAGCCTGCTCTAGACGATAAAACAACGACTGTTTTTCTAAAGTCGACCCCACCCTCATAAGCCTTTCCTACCAGCTTGAGCAGAGAGCCGAGCCTAGATATATCCTCTACAATCTCTATCAACACACCATCTAAGGTAAACAAAGCCGAGAAATGGAAGCAGCCAGTCATGCTAAACAGCTTCGCGTTTTTGCTCGCCTCTTCAAACATCTTCAGAATGTCTCGAGGCCTCACCTTGATCTTCAAATCCGTGGAACACTCGTTTACCTCTCTTGCAAAAGGTTTTGCATAGAAAAGAAGAACATTGTTATTTTCGACAATGGTTCTAGCCTCTGTCAGATCAAATCCATGTGTAACTGCATATCCTATCCCAAGATATTTGAGCATATGAGGCGATGTCTGAATCCTAAAAACCTCGACACCGTCTACGTAAACCCTTCCCTCAACTTCCTCAGCAACAGCATCATCCACCTCTTCATAACCATTCAAGGAAACTTTGGTTATCTTTATTGTCGAGTAGCTGTCCATTATTAACACCTTCTACAGCTATAATTAGAGGCTTATTAAAAGTTTAAATGGTTTATATATGCTTATATCGCTTTTAGTGTGTTTCAGAGTAGTCGACATTAAGTTTCATTGAGAGAAAATCAACTGAATATACTCAATACAGTGTCGATCCATGGAGTCGCATTAAAGTGAACAACAATCTCTAGAGACATAAAGATATGAAGACAGTTCTTTTCATTATCTAGTTGAGGAAAGAGCATTGCAACAAACTCTTAACATTTAAGCAATGCATTTTCTTGTGGTGTGTGTGCTAGGTGAAAGGCATGGTTGTTTTACTCCATTGGCTTTAACAATCTTTTGCTTGTCTCTCGTTTGATGTAGCTAGTGCGATGTATAGAGTGTCATAAACTGCTACACCAGTTTTCAGTTTTCAAGGCTATTTCAAATGCCTTTGAAGGTATCTGTCTTCGGGCTCTAACTCTATGTTGGTGTCTGTCATAGAAAAGAGAATTTCATGCAACTAAAAGCTGTTTCAATGCTTATAGTTTTCCTAATTGTTGTATCCTTCCATATAGCATTCAGCACTCCTTTCAATGCCAAGTCAATAGTTACACATAGCTTCATGTAATCAACAAGCTTTCCCGATCAGGCTCCTTACTAATAAAAGTTGCTGGCAGGGAAGCGTCAATGACCATCACGATTCTTTCCTCATAGATGCGGCTGAGGAACCTCTAGGAGACTCTATTGGTAGATGTGAAAGCATCGTGACAACATTCCTGACATTATTCTCAGCTTCAATCTCTTCTAGTTTAGATTCCGTGAACCTCCTCACCTCCTCAGCCCAGTTAACCCTATCCTTATATCTGTCGATCTTCTCTTTGATCACACTAAAAACACCTACTGTCAATTACCACAATATATTTCTAGTAGACCTGAATATTTGAACCTATATGGTATATCTCAAAGGTTTAATATTAAAAGTCCATCTTTTCAATACAAGGTGGTCAAAAGCTTTATTCACGGCAAAGCTGTAAGACCATGTAAGTTCAAGGCTGTTGTATAACCGTTAGAAGCAATAGCAATGAAAAGTCGAAAACACTATGGATCTTTTCCCTTCTCTCAAAACATCTCTCTAATTGATTCTCTTAAATGTAGCCAATACATGCTTGCAGTACCTTAGGCATTTCTTCTTTTAACATACCTCTCTGTTTAGCTAATGTTGAGTTGTCCATGTTTTGGCAGAAAACTATGGAAATATGTAGTTTATTTAGATATATAAAGGAGATTTAGTCTCTATATGGATGGTAGACATGACGATGGTATGTTAGCTATTTAAATCGTTGATGAAAGCAACGGACAGGTAAGCACGGTTATAGCTGCGCTCAAAAGCTTTTCTAGTCTTCTTGGTAAAAGTAGTTGGGAAAGATGTTTAGAGAGCTGGTTGAGAAACTCGTTGTGGTATGGGCTTGGATATGAGAGGCTATAGAGATAGAGACTTCATAGAAACTTTTGAAGGGTTTATATTGTGTGTTATAGGAAATGTTCATCCCAGAGGTAGGATCCTCAGCTATTTGAAGTATGTGGCTAATCTAGAGTCTGGGATAAGGGTTAAGTGGTCTAGAAACGGGGTTATGTATGGAAGGATTTTGCCGTTCTATAGTGCTGTGGGTGTGAAGAGCGTTTTAGAGTATTTGAAGAGGGGCTATCCAGAGTATGTTGTATTTGATGAGTATAGGGGTGTGGAGCTTATAGAGGTTCCGGAGAACAGGGTTTCGATTCACTATAAGCCCGAGGAGAGACTAAGTCAAATGATTAAAGAGCCTGGCGATCAGCTGGAGAGGCTTGCTGTAGAGCTCGTATCTAGAATATCTGGCGAGTCTGGGGTTCCTCTGAAAAACTTTGGTGTAACAGGCTCTATACTCCTAAAGATACACAACCCCCAGTACTCCGACATAGATCTTGTTGTATATGGAGTTGAGAACTCATACAGAGTTAGAGATGCTCTGAAGAGGCTTTACAGCCGTGAAAACTCGGGGTTCTCACTACCATCAGGAGAGACCTTAGAGTCTTGGGCTACTGAAATATCTAGGATACACCCATTAACAGTTGAAGAGGTGAAGATTCTATACAGCAAATATAAATGGAATAGAGCTTTGTATAAAGGGAGGCAGTTCTCGATACACCCAGTAAAACTTGAAAACGAGGTTGACGAGGTGTGGGAGCAAAAGAGGTTTAGATACAGGGGGCTTGCAACAATTAGAGCAAAGGTTGTGGACGCAAGAGACTCTATATTCATGCCGGCAACGTATTTAGTAGAGGATGTGAAGGTGATAGAAGGTGTTGAAGAGGCCAAAAAGATTAGCAGGATTGTGAGCTACGAGGGTCTGTACATAGATATTGCTAGGGAAGGGGATGAAATAGTTGCTATGGGAAAGGTAGAGGAGGTTCAAGACATCAAAAGAAACGAAACATTCTACCAACTGACAATAGGAACCTTCGAAGCAGGCGGAAAAGACTTCATAAAACCTTTGAGCTGGGTCAAAAGCGGTTAAATGCAATTAAAAATCTTTGTCAAGGTCAATTAAAAGCATATGAAAAAGCATTTCAGGAAAACCCTAAAATAAGGCTTGTTTACCACTTTGCTAAAAAGGTGCTGATATTTGGTCACCCTACTGACAATTGTGCAAAGAAATTTTAGTAGAAGAAAAATCAGAACAACATTAACTATAATAGGTATTGCAATTGGTATTGGACTCACATTCTCTTTGCTATCAATAACAGCTACAGGCACACAAAGATCAGCTGAGCTCATTAGGAGGCTGACCGGAGCTGATATAACAATCTATAATGCTACTAGAGGGGCTATGCAACAAGGTTTTGTGGGTAGAAGGATAGGAGGATTCTTCCCTACAGCTATGCCAACAAATCTAATCGATCTTAGCATAATTAATACACTTAGCGCGATACCCGAAATCGAGATTATATCACCTCTCCTATCGTTTAGAGCATATCTAAATTCTGCCGCTATGGTCACTGTATATGGTGTTGACATATCCACATATAGAAATATCTCAAATTTGGATATCGTTGAGGGGACTTTTCTACAAAATCCAACTGCTTTCCAGGCCATTATCGGAAAAAGCCTTTCAGAGGACTACAACATCTCTGTTGGGGATGCAATATCACTTCAAGTAGGCAACTCCACTTGGAGCTTTACAGTTGTCGGAATATTCCAAAGTGGAGAGAGGTTCCAGGAATACGCTGTTTACATACCTATAGAAGTTGCGCAGAACATAACAAATAGTGTGGGTAAGGTGTCACAAATAATGATTAAGTTGAGGGATCCGAGATACCTATCCGATGTAATACAAGCGATCCAGTCCTCTTTCCCCGGACTTGCAGTTTTCTCACCGCTTAGCATGATTCAAAATGTTCAGCAAGCACTAAATACGATAACAATGTTCTTCTCGTCGATAGGGCTTGTAGCTGTAACTGCTGGCGCATTCGGCGTTGCCAACACCATGATTATGAGTGTTGTTGAGAGAACTAGGGAGATAGGGATTCTCAAGGCCATTGGTGCAAGCAAAGGCTTTATATTGATGCTATTTCTATTAGAATCATTTTTAATTGGTCTTATAGGGGGTGGCATTGGAATATTAATCGGTGTTGTACTTTCGTATATCATAGCCCCTTTAGCGTCATATAATCTGAGAGGTGGTGTAGCTCCAGCTAGAGGAGTATTTCAGCAAGCATTTTTAGTGCGCCCCACCATAACACCTATGAACATAGCTATTGCTATATTGCTTGGGATTGCAGTAGGGGTTATAGCAGGGATATACCCAGCCTATAGAGCATCGAAGATAAAACCTGTGGAGGCGTTGAGATATGCCTAGAGCAGACATTGTGATAGTAAAGAACGTTGTCAAGGTATATAGATATGGGAAGGTGCTTTTCGAAGCGTTGAGAGGATTGAGCCTAGCAGTGCAAAAAGGTGATATAGTTTGTATCGTAGGCCCATCAGGCTCTGGAAAAACAACTTTACTAAACATCATAGGTGGGCTAGACAAACCTGATAGCGGAGAGGTTATAGTTGATGGCACGGACATTACAAGGTTGAGCGAAAAAGAGTTGAATATGTACAGACTATACAAGGTTGGCTTTGTCTTCCAATCATTCAATTTAATACCAACGCTGACAGTCCTTGAAAATGTTGAGTTGCCAATGTACCTAGCGAAAATAGATAAGGAGAAGAGGAAGCAGAGAGCATTGGAGCTTCTAAAGGCTGTGGGCCTCGAAAAGCTAGCCGACAAGACGCCAGACACCCTAAGCGGTGGTGAGCAACAGAGGGTAGCAATAGCGAGAGCGCTTGCAAATAACCCATCTATAATCTTAATGGATGAGCCAACAGCTGCTCTAGACACCGAAAACACAAGAATGCTGATGAATATTATAAGAAGGTTGAATAGAGAGTATAACCAAACATTCATAATAGCAACACACGATGTTTTAGTTGCTAGGGGCTGTACAAAAATATATGGAATTAGGGATGGCAGGGTAGAGGGGATTTACAGTGCATCAGAGATAAGTAAGCTGTTCCAGATATAGCTTCTACCACACCACAAACTTTGTTACATATCTATCTATAACATCTTCACTAAGCTCCATGGAGCCTATGTGAACGAGTTTCCAAACCTCTGTATGAGTATTTACATCGCCTGGATTAACCGTTTTCAAAGGTCCTAGAGTTTCAAGCTCTAGAATCTTGTCATTTGTGTAAACCTCTATAAATGAGTTGAAGTCTGGATAGGGCTCAAAAACCTTTTTTGTTGTCTTTACGAATAGGTTTTCATAAATGTAGTAGGCCGCCCACGGCTCATGCGCATTTACACCTATTTTTAATGGATTTGGCGTTTTAGGGTCTTGTTTAACGAGTATGTATCTATCTCCTAGAACAAGTCTTTTATCGGTTAGTTTCGTATATGGCCATAAAGCTATTGATCTGTCTGGCAAAAGGCATTTCTCATCCACGCATCTAGACTTTATCGGTATTATTGCAACTCCCTCTTGTCTCATTACTGTTAGAGCCCAGCAAGAGAACTGTATTGGCCATCTACAAATATTCTCAATTTTGTGCACAACCTCTAGGCTGTTGTCGTCGGCACCTCTTCTAATAATAATTCTCTTCAGCACACAGTTTTGTGGTTCTGGATTACCCTCAACAACTATTTCATCCTCTTTCATATATATCTTAACAGGCTTATCCTCAGTAGAATATGAGCGTGGAAAAGCTTCCGGAGATGTCCACAGTCTATGGCCACCATATATTCTCCAAACACCATCAGGAGTTTCCAAAGAAATTTCAGGAACCACTCCAAAAACGTTTAAGTCTCTCTTGTCTTTGCGAGCAAGGTATAGAATGCGTGGTCCGATATCCTTTGCTATGCCAACTACGAGATTACCCATCTCTATAAACAGAACTCTGAAATTATTTAAGACGCCTTCTTCTACACGCATATTAACCACAAGACTACTCTATTTTGCAGACGAAAGGCTTTTAAATATTTGGCTACACTAATTTCATGTTGTACACATGTAAATTTGATTGGTGCACCTTATGGTAAGTAAAGAGCTTATAGAGAAGGCAAGAGAATTTCACGGGCATATATGCCCATTTCTAGTTTTGGGTCTTAGAGCATCTGAAATAGCTATGAAAAGACTTGGTATTAGCAAAGCCGGTGTTGGAGAGACTATTAGTGAGGATATTGTGGCTATTGTTGAAGCCAATAACTGTTTTGCTGATGGAGTTCAAATAGCGACTGGTTGCACTCTTGGCAACAACTCTTTGATGTATATAGATACTGGGAAGAATGCTCTTACGCTTTTTAGGAGGGGTAACAGGAGAGGTGTTAGGGTCTACATAGACGCTCAAAAGCTTAGAGAGAAATACTTCTCTAAAGAGGCTCTCGAACTATTCCATAAGGTTGTAGCTGAGAGAAGAGGTAGTAGAGAAGATGTTGAGAAGTTGCACAGGCTGTGGACTGAGATAGGCTATAGAATGGCTGACATCCCAGAAGAGGAGTTCGTTGTCCAAGAGGTTGAAATTGTTGAGGAGATAGAGAGGGCACCGATATTCGAGAGCATTAGGTGTTCCAAATGTGGCGAGCTTGTGATGGCGCCAAGGATTGTGTATGTTGATGGAAAGCCCCTATGTCTGCAGTGTGCAGGTAAAGAGGCTCTAGCTGTAATAGGAAGGGGTATAACGTATACAAAAATCCCATTCAAGGTGACCCCCAATGCTCATTAGAAGAGTTGCTAAAGCAACTTTGGTTATAGTTATTGCCATAGCCATTGCAATAGCGATTATCGGAGTTTCTTATCTGCTTCTCTATATGGGGAGAACCAGCAAGGAAGAGGCAGAGACACAGGCATACTTTATTGTTACAGATATTTTGAATAGGTCCGTTAAAATTCCGAAGAATCTGGGTAGAGTAGTTGCCATAGGTCCAGGAGCGCTTAGGCTAGTAGCATATCTAAATGCAACCAATCTTCTTGTTGGCGTAGAGGAGATCGAGCTGAGTCAAAGCCCAGTCGGAAGAGACTATGCAATGGCTTACAACACGATATTCAAGAACCTACTTGTGATAGGGCCTGGAGGCCCCAATAGACCGCCGGATCCAGAAAAGCTAAGGACTGTAAGGCCACAGCTAATAATAATGTCTAGGACATATGCAGATCTCTACCTACCTGATAGACTAGCTGAAGAGGTTAATGCAAGTGTTTTTGTAATCGACTATGGGGTTGCGGGATACCTAGATATTGATGGAATCAAGAACGCTTTGATGATCCTTGGAAAGGTTTTGGGGAGAGAGGAGAGAGCTAAAGAACTTGTTAACTATATCAACCAATTGGTAAGCGATTTAAATAATAGGACTAGAGATATAGCTTCTAGGCCAAAGGTCTACGTAGGCGCGATATCATATAAAGGTGCACAGCCATTCACATCAACGCAAGCCAGGTTTGCCCCTCTACAGCTTTTGAACACACCGTCGATTGTAGATTCTGTAGCTGGTAAAGCGGGTTTTACAACAATAGATTTCGAGTATCTGGTAAAGCAACAGCCAGATTTCATATTCATAGACGAAAATAACTTGAATACAGTTTTAAGCGACTTCAGGAAAGATTCGTCGATGTACTGTAGCTTGAATGCTTTTAGATCTGGGAGAGTCTACGGCGTTCTGCCATTCAACTACTACCACACAAATGTTGCTACAGCATTTGCAGATGCTTATTTCATTGGGAAGGTACTCTACCCAAACAGGTTTGCTGATGTGGATCCAGTTGCCAAAGCAGATGAGATATTCAAGGTGTTTCTCGGTAAGCCACTATACCAAGAGTTTGTCGCTGGCGGGTACCCAGGATTTGCGAATCTAAGCGATATGTTTCCATGTGGATGAATATAAATGGTTATAGAGAGAATTTTTAGGGCTAGGAAAATCTTTATATTGGTATCTATAGCCATACTATTGCTTGTAATACCATTTTCTCTTTCCGTGGGTGCATACAATGTGACTTATCTAGACGTGCTAAAGCTTCTATTTTGGGGCAATAGCCTATCGCCTGACGCAACAAGCGTCCTCTTAATCAGACTGAGGAGAGTTTTAGCAGGGATTTTGATAGGGTTTATCCTAGGAGCTTCTGGTACAGCAATGCAGTCTGTGCTCAGAAACCCCATGGCCTCTCCCTTCACACTTGGCATATCCAGCGCTGCAGCACTTGGGGTCGCAATAGCCTTGTTAACAGGTTTTGGAGGTTCTGTAAGAGGTGTGATTCTCTCATATTCAAACCCATATATAATACCCATATTTGCATTTGCTTTTGCATTAATTCAAACAGCTATTGTTTTGCTTTTAGCATACAAAGCTGGGTTGAGTGAAAGAGCCCTAGTTTTAGCTGCTATAGCAATGAACTTCTTCTACCAAGCGCTGCTAAGCCTCATCCAATATCTCAAGCTGAACGAACTTCAAATAGCACTGATAGTTTTTTGGAGCTTTGGGGATGTTGGCAGGGTTGGATGGGAGGAGCTGAAGATACTCTTCATCAGCGCTTTTGCGCTCTCGATATACTTCATCGCCAGGTCCCTAGACTTCGACCTGATGAGTCTTGGAGATGATGTTGCCTATGTCAGTGGTGTAAATGCTAAGAGGGTTAGACTAGAAACCTCGGTTGTAGCAGCACTTGGAGCCTCTATTGTAACTGCATTCTCTGGTGTAATAGCCTTTTTATGCCTGGTTTCGCCACATATTGCAAGGCTAGTTGTTGGAAATAGCCATAGATACCTCGTTCCGCAGTCAATGCTTGTAGCGGCAACACTTCTCGTGGTGGCTGATGCTATTGGCAGGTTTGTGCTATCTCCTGTCACACTACCCGTTGGGATAACACTGTCTTTGATTGGCTCACCTCTGCTCATATACCTTCTTTTGAGGAGGTGATAGAGTGGTTATTATAAGAGTTGTTGATGTGGAGGTTAGATACGATAGTGTTAAGGCTTTGGGCAGCATATCTTTCGACGTTTTTGAGGGGGAGATTGTAGCTGTTGTAGGCCCGAATGGATCGGGGAAGACAACACTTCTAAAAACAGTGGATGGCATACTAAAGCCTGTGAAAGGATCAGTCTACATAGATATGAAAAACGTTGACGACATCCCTAGAAAGCAGCTTGCGAAGGAGGTATCACTAGTGACGCAGTCTACATATGTGGTACCGGGTATCAAGGTAATAGACTTTGTCTTAACCGGAAGAAGGCCACACATAGACTTCATGCCAACTAGAAAAGACATTGAAATCTCGTTGAATGTGCTTAAAGCTGTCAAAGCTGGCAACCTTGTTGACAGGGACTTGACGGAGTTGAGTAGTGGCGAGTTGCAGAGGATTCTAATTGCAAGAGCCTTAGCAGCAGAGCCGAAGGTGCTGCTACTCGACGAGCCCACGTCAAATCTCGATCTGAGGTTTCAGATAGAGATACTCAATCTGATTAAGAGTCTTAGCAGAGAGAAGAGACTCACAGTAATAATGTCACTTCATGATCTAACACAAGCATATAGGTTCTCAGACAAGGTTATTGTGCTGAAAAATGGGAGGGTCTACGCAATTGGAAGGCCAGACGAGGTGCTAACCGAAAATGTTATTGAGGATGTGTATCAGGTTAGGGTAAGAGTTGACAAGGTTTTGAAGGCTGTCATACCAGTAGTGTGACATAATTAGAAGAGGGTTTTCTTCCATGGTATGTACAATCCTTTTATGGGTATCTCATATCCGCATCTAGGACACTTGTACTTTCCGTCATCTCTGTCTAGATGCCACTCCCAGACCCTATACCACCTCCTGTAGATCAGGGTCTTGCCACACCTTGGGCATTTGGTCGACTCTAGCTCTGGATCCCCAACATTTCCAATATAGATAAACTCGATTCCGCTCCTCCTAGCCTCTTCAGCCACACTGAGAAGCTTTTCCTTTGGCGTTGGAGGCTCATTCCATTTGTGCGCTGGGTAATACCTGTTTATGTGTAGGGGTGTCTTCTCTCCCAGCCTGCTTATATGCATATCTATGATCCAATCGATGCACTCATCAAAATCATTTGTGTTTGTGACCACCAGATAAACCATCTCCACATGCCCGCCTAGATCTAGAACAGCTCTCGCATTTCTATAGACTATGCTGTGGTCTATGCTCTGCAAAGCTCTTCTCATCTTCGGACAACCCTTTATGTCTATGCTCCAGCCATCGACACCAGCACCAACAAGCTTTTCAACAGCATCAAGTGTTTGATAGCCGTTTGTAACGATCATGAAATACATATTGCTTTTCCTTGCAAGATCTGCCAAATCAATTAGATAGTCGAAGTTTACAGTCGGCTCGTTGAAACTTGCGCTAAAACCCTCGTCACCAAATCTGATAGCCATCTCCAAAAGCTTTTCCAGCGGTATAAACTCGTCATCCTCTTTGGGCAGCCTGAAGCTCAGGTGGTGGTTTTGGCACCAGGGGCAATAGAAGTTGCAGCCCCATGTGGAAAATGTTAGTGCTGTGCTATTTGGCCAGTAGTGAAACAGTGGTTTGATCTCTATGGGCCTGCTCTCAACAGCGCTTATCCTCCCATAGCCAACATGTATGAGGGTCCCACCATCATTTTTATAGGATCCGCAGATCCCCGTCCTGCCAACTGGTATAGAGCATTTTCTTTCGCAGACCATGCATACAATAGAATCTCCTTGTTTTCTCCAGAGTCTTGCAACCCTTCTCTGCCCAGACAAATCTAAATTTCTATGCATTGACATGGCTGCGAAACCAAAATCTCTATGTCCCCATGTATAGGGGCTTTTATGGGCTGGGGCCACTGGTAGAAGTGGATGAGGATAAGCCTCTTCACACCACTTCTAATCGCAACGTCTATAGCGTCTCTGTATGTGCTGTGCCCATATCTGTGAGCCTCATCGCCATAGGTAGACACCTCATGCACCAGAACATCACAACCCTTGGCAAACTCTATCAGCTTTGGATTATATGATGTGTCCCCGCTATAGACAATACACCTACCATCAACCAAAATCTTAATCGATGCTGTGGGCACAGAGTGCACAGCTTCTATAAGCTCTATCTCAAAGCCGTCTAGAACAAACCTCTCATTGAAATTTACCCTAATGAAATTTGCTATGTGGGCCACACTCCACGAGCCAGAGGCATCTAGAAGCTCTGCAAGAGCCTTCACAACATCATCTATAGACACTATAGATATCCTTTCAATGCCCATGTGCCTAGTCATCTGAAGAATTGTTGGAACACCAAGGATGTGATCCCCATGTCTATGTGATATCAAAACCCCCTTGAAACTGCTATCCAACCTCAAGCCGCATTCTCTCATGGATCTGTACACCCCCTCACCAGCCTCCACAAGAATCCAGTCACCCCTCGAATTGAACACTGCAAACGATGTGTAGCCGAGGAGGGGGTCTGAAATCCAGCCCCCAACACCAAGAAAAACTAGTTTAACAATAGAAAACACCTTATCTCTTCTTTCCAGACTTTTTCTTGGGTTTAAGCTGAGATGTTTTGCCAAAGCCTATTCTGGGTATTTTTGCAGATTCTATAAAAGCCCCAGCTACAATCATTGAAATACCTACTCCAACAGCTGTTGAAGATGCTATAGCTTGGGTGAAGCTAACACCACATATGTAATCTATTTTTATTTGTTCATAAGATGATTCGGAGGATGGTGCAAGGGTTATTTCTATTGCTTGTATCTCAACTTCTTTTGAGCTGGGACCGTATACCAAAAGCTTCGATATATTGACATCTGTATTAAAGCTTAGAGCAAGTTTGTAGAGTCCAGGCTCTAAGGGATTTTGGTAGAAAAGTGTTGTATTTAGCCCTCTACCAGAAATTGATTGCTGTGGACTTAACGAAGAATAAACGACAGTCTGATTATTTGAGGCATTTAGAATTGCTACATAACCTTCATAATTTTCGGTTTTGGGCTTTCCAACAATTTCTATGTATATATAGCCAATAGTGTTATTCACACTAAATGTGTAGTTAAATGATTTGCTAGCTTCAATTACAATGTTTGATAGATTAACTGGAGCGATTCTCCAGTAATACCATTCACTATATCTAGGACTCATCCTTCCAACAAATTCTTTGGGAACATAAACATATGTTGAACATGTTTTAATCTCAACACCATTTAACAATAGCGACCATCCAATAACGAATATAAGTATCCCTAAGCCGATTAATGCAATCGATTTGCCCGGCATCTTAATCGGCCTTAGACATTTTTGAGAGACAGAGATTTTAAGGTTATGAAGCTTTCAATGAATTTTTGCATCATATCACTATTCAAGATATTTTAATACTCTTAATAATAAGCTACCTTAAGATTAGTTGAAGATGTATTATCACCTTTACTTTATAGTTGCCCCTCGATTTTCTGTAGAGTAATAGTAGAATGTGGCAGACGATGCTATCGATAAAAGGCTTAGAAATGTAAAATTAGCTTTGTAGCCCATAGAAGAGGAGATGTAGCCTCCAAGAGGATTATAGATAATACTTGCAAGAGGTATGCTAGAATTTAATAAACCCAGCGAGGTTGATTTTTCATTTCTTGCTAACTCAACCGCTAAAACATATGCTGATGAGGCGTAAGAGCCCCAAACAATGCTGTAGAAAGCCATGACAATAAAGGCTGTTATGGCATTCTTTACAATGAAAATATTTAAAGCCATGAACATAGCCATAGATATTAGGCTAAAAACATAAACATTTCTCGAACCAAATCTATCAACAATATATCCAAAAGCTATGAGCATTGGGATTTCAAACCAGCTTGCAACACTTAATAGCAGTGTTGCCCAGGTCTCTCCAAGCCCAACCTCATAGGCATAATACTGGGGAACATAGATGTTCTTAGCAACATCAGCAGCACCAAAAATTATTGTGGAGATGAAAAACAATAGATAAAGCCTATTTCCTAAAAACGTAAAAGACCTTTTCTTAGCACCATTGAAATATTTGATACTAACCAGCTTTTTAAAATCTTTAACATATTTGTTTAAAGCAATCGATACTGGGGTTATTAGCAAAGATGCAAATACAGCGATGTAGAATATAGATTCAATTCCAAATCTATTCAAGAAATATCCAGAGAAGGTTAATGGAGTAGCCCAGCCTAATGAGCCTGCTGCCCAGAAGATTCCCATACTCTTACCAATATCTTTACTTGAGCTGATTAACGATACCAAAGTTGTTGATGAAACTAATGTGCACGAAGTTCCAATACCTGTAAGAGAAAAGAAGATGGATAAAAGTAAAACATCTTTAGTAGAAATAGATGCTAAGCTGAAGAATATTGCTGTTATTAGTCCTCCAAATCCAGAGAAAAATACCTCTCTACCCCTAAACCTATTCAGAATATATCCCCATACAACACTGAAAGCAAAGCTTATAAAAGATGATAGAGATGCTATAACACCTGAAACAAAGGCGGAGTAACCTCTATGCCCAACTAGGTATAGGGGTATTAATGGATAGGTTAAGCCTGATATGAACATGAGCAAAGCATTTACAATAGCCAATAATATAACGACTTTGCTCGTGCTAGCCATGCAGATACCATTCACATAAATAAAATTAATCTATAAAAACTTTTGCATCACTCTATGGAAAATTTGAGATGTTATACAATTCATTGTATTATTCTAAGTGTCTTTATTTCGAATGGCTTTATCCTACATTCTATCTCAGGGATGTCCTTGCCTAGCTCATTTAGATTGCTAAGCTCTACTAAATCTGTTTCAGTAATTTGAAGTGCCTTGAACCTCAGGTTTATTTTTACCTTTACCTCGTCTCTATATGGATTGTAAAGTCTTAGTATATACCCGTTTCCATCATATGCAGGTTTAAATGCTGATATAATTGCTTTTGGAGGGTCTATAGATAGTATGCTCTCCTCAGTTTCTTCTCCATCGATGATTCTAGCCAAAGGTCTAAACATAACTTCCTGGACTATTTTAGGCACCTCAGCCTGTTGGTAATCCCCTCTATGCGGATATATGTAGTATGTTATGTTGTAGTCTCCTATATCACTCCATGGATTTGGAAATAGAGGTGATCTAATTATAGTTAAAGCTATGTCGCTACCTGTAGCAGAATATCCATGTCTTGATGGAGCTATTATGGCAAGTCCTTTTTCACCATCTGATATATCAGCCCATCTAACAGCCGGTACTTCGAATTTTGCTTTCTCCCGGTTCGACTCCATTTTTGTTGATCTCTCTACAACACCAAATGGAATATCGTAGTCAGCCTTCAAGGCTTTTGCAACTGTTTTAAACCAATGTTTAACCATAACACCCTTATCTCTCCAGTTAACATCATTTTCGATTACTATGTATGGAAGTCCTTTATATAAACATATTCTTTGTCTTATCTTAGAGTTTTCGAAAGTCTTTGAAACTTCTACACAAGCTTTTAACGGTCCTTTGAGCACAATCTTTGGTTTTTCAACTATATTCATTTCGATTCCATGTTGCAGAAAGTCGCTTGTAACGTCCCAAGCATCGAATCTTCCAGGTTTGTCAATATGTACAACAAGCTTTGCTGGCTCTCTCAATAGCTCGATATCTCCTTCTTTAATTTTAATAGATTCTATATCACCTTTTTCATTAATTTTAATAATTAATGCTTCATTTTCTAGATATATTCCATTTGCCTCAAAAACCCTAGCGCCATCTCCACTTCTACAAATGTTTTCTTCAAGTCGATGAGATTTGATGCCCATCGGCATGGTTTCGACAAGTAGGTAATATCCATCTCCATCTTCTTGGCATTCCACATTAGTTGGTATTCCAAAGCCCTTTGGTATCTTAATAACGGATCTAAATTTCCATGGAACTACACTAGCTATTGCAAGAACCTTTCCCTTCTTATTTTTGCCTATAACACTTCCTATAGCATTATATGATATAGTATACGACTCTTCGACTACTTTTCTCAAATCAGTCACAGCATCATCATAAACCTCTTTTATTGATGAGCCAGGTATTATGTCGTGGAATTGATTAAATAGAAGGAGATGCCATAGAGAATCCATTCTTTTATTAATGTGGTGGCCAGAAAGTATATTTGCTATAGTTGATAGTGTTTCAGCTTCTTTTAACGCCTTTTCAGCTTCAGCCATAGCGTTTTTAACAGCTATGTTTGTTGTATATGTACCTCTGTGAATCTCTACATAAAGTTCGCCACTCCAAATAGGCATTAAATCCTTGGTCTTCTTTACATTCTCTACGTACTCTCTCTCATTGAAATGTTTAACAAATGGTATATAGGGAAGCTTATTAACGAGCTCTATATATTCCATCATCTCTCTTGTTGGCCCACCACCACCATCTCCATATCCATAGGAATACACTGTAAATGGTATTGTATCTTTCTGTTTATACCTTTCCCAGTATCTGTAAATTGATGTGGGCGTCATAGTCTCATTGTAGCTTGTTATGAGTATTTGTACAAGTATCTCTGTTCCATCAATACCTCTCCATATGAATGAATGGTAGGGAAACTCGTTTGTGTCGTTCCACATAACTTTATGTGTAATGAAAACCTCTATACCACTCTTCCTCATAATCTGTGGGAGATTACCTGAAAACCCAAAGCTGTCTGGTATCCAACCAATTTTAGCTATTCTACCAAACCTTTCTAAGAAATATCGTTGACCATATAGAAACTGTCTTGCGAGCGACTCTCCATCAATTAGATTTGTGTCGCTCTCTATCCACATACCCCCGACAATAACCCATTTACCACTATTAACTAAGCTTTTTATCTTTTCAAACAACCCTCTATCTATTTCCTCAACCCATTTATAGTATTGAGCAGAGCTCTGAACGAAGCTAAATTCATATTCGTTTGCGAGCCTTACTATAGTTGAGAATGTTCTTAAAACCTTCTCGACAGTTTCATTTCTAGGCCATAGCCAAGCAGCGTCGATGTGGCTATGACCCATAATGTGAATTGTTCCGATTTTTGGGTATCTTTTTCTGAGATCATCTAATCCCTTCTCTAACTCACTATTAATTCTATTAACTTCCTCGAGAACCTTCTCTATATTTTGCTCTGGTAAATCATTTAGATACCCCTTCAAAACCCCTATTCCATATACATTAGAAAGCCATGCATAATCTCCGTAGGGCTGCCTCAAATCATTTCTTCTAAAATATATTGGTTGTAAACTAGATTCGTATAGCAAAGATAGAGCTATTGTTATTTGTCTTAAGGATGGGTTTAGCCTTAGAAGAGATGTTATATTGAATAAGAGATTTTGGAGACTTTCTCTAACATTGCTATTCTGAGGCAGGCTTTCAATAAGTCTTATTAGCTCAAGAATCCTGAGCCCAGTTTTCATAACATCCCAAGCAACTTCAACTAGAAACGCCTTTTGAAATGTTAATGACCATCCATGTAAGCCAAAAAGAGTTCTTGGAGAGTCTATCAACTCTATATCATGAGTGCCAGGAAGTAGTGAAATGTATGTGTGAGCCTCATCAATCCCTGCATAGCTCTCTCCATCAACTCTAACCCTAGCATTTCCACTTATAACAAACTTCATAAACCAGCTAAACCTTGTTTGAGGTACTTCAATCTTTGTTTTAAACACATGAATTCTACTAGGTACTGTCTCGATATAGAATGGCAATTGTATTTCTCTATCGCCATAAACCCATTTACTTACATCTACAACTCTTAGAATAGAGGACGCTATTAAATCAAAAACCCTTCTCTCAGCATCAGCTAAATTCAAATTCCTATCACCTACACCTCTGTAGCAAGCCTAACCAAAACCACGTATTTAAAAACATAACATCTTAGATAGCCAGTTTAATAGTACTAATTTAACTTTTGGTACGATTCTTAGGAGAGTTAATTGGAAAGAATTAAGACAGCGTTTATCGGTGCTGAAGGTGCTGTTCGGTCTAGCAGAATAGCTATGGACATACTAATTAATAAGGATCTACGGAATAGAGTTGACATTTAGCTTATGGATATTATTGATTGGAGACATAATCTAATCCACGGCTTTGCTAAATATTCAATTGGCTGATAGTTGATGTTAGAACAAAGAGTATTCAGCAAGTTAATGATGTTATAGACGCCATTCTTAGAATGCCTGGTAATGAGGAGATGGCGAAGCATTTTAGCTAAGAATATTTCTTGATTAAACCAAATACAGTTTTTAACCAGCCACACCACCCCCAACAAAAACCACAACAAAAAACAACTATGTAAAATTTATTAACGAGGTTATTTACTATAGTGTAGGTCTTAAAAAATGAATATTATAGTGCTGATCAAGCCTACTCCAGATATCACAAAAGCTAAATTTGATGTTGAGAGAGGCGCTGTTGATAGAGCGTCAACAACATTAGAAATAAATCCATTTGATTTATATGCTATAGAGGTTGCTAAAAGAATTAAGAAGATGTTTGGAGGTACCATAACATCCATCTCTATGGCTCCTCCTCATGCGGAAACAGCTCTTCGAGATGCTATTGCAAGGGGTGTTGATAGAGCTATTTTGTTAAGTGACAGAAGATTTGCTGGTGCAGATACTTTAGCTACATCATATGCGCTTGCCTCTGCTATTAGAAAGCTTGGATTTTTTAACATTATTCTATGTGGTGAGAAGTCTGTTGATGGAGATACAGCTCATGTTGGGCCAGAGGTTGCAGAGTTTCTAGGTATTCCACACATATCTTTTGTTACTGGTATAGTAGATGTTAAAAATGATAGAATTGTTGTTGAGTCTGATTTTGGCGATGCTTATTATAGGGTTGAGGTTGGGTTACCAGCTTTAATAGCATTATCTCGTCCGATTACATTTCTTGGAGAATTTATAGAGCCATCAATACCTAGATTAAGCGATGTTTTGAAAGCTAGAAAGGCAAAGATAGAAGTGTGGAGTGCTGACCATTTAAACGATGTAGCTGATGTAAATAGATTTGGGCTTTCAGGTTCTCCAACAAGAGTTGTGAAAGCTTATTATGCTCTTGAAAAAGGCAGGAATCCGAGGATAGTTAAAGGAGATGAGGGTATAACCGCAATAATCAAGACTTTGAGAGAATTAGGTGTTATCTAATGTCATGGAAAGGAGTGCTTATATATGCTGAAAACTATGGTAGAGGCATCTCAAAAACCTCTTTTGAGTTACTTGGAAAAGCTAGAGAAGTTGTTTCAAAACTTGGTGGAGCTGTCTCAGCAGTGGCAATAGTCTCTAAATCTGATGATGCTGAGAAATATGCAAAAGATTTGATAATGTATGGAGCAGACAAAGTTCTTTTGTACCAAGTTAATGAAAATGAGATATCCAATCCTTTGATACATAAATGCATAATTATCGACGCTATCAACTATATAAAACCAAAGCTCGTCCTATTTCCTGCAACGCCATGGGGGAGAAGCTTGGCGCCTAGAGTTGCAGCTAATATTAGAACCGGTATTACAGCTGACTGTCTTGATATATATGTTGATGATTCAAATGACATTGTTCAGGTTAGACCAGCTTTTACAGGCAATATAATTGCGCATATCAAGACATTGACAAATCCTGTGATAGCAACTATAAGACCTGGCGTTTTTCAAATTCCAAAAGCTGATAGTAGTAAAGGTGGCGAGATTGAGAAAAGATCTTTAGATAAATCTGAAGGATGTTTTGAGACCTCTAATAAGATTAAGGTTTTGGGTATAGCTAAAGAGAAAAGGGTTAGACTATCGGAAGCAGAAATCATAGTCTCTATTGGAAGAGGTGTTAAGAGTAAGGAAGATATAAAGCTTTTTGAGGATTTAGCTAAAGAGCTTAATGCGCAACTTGCATGCAGTAAACCATTAGTTGATACTGGTTGGATGGAGAGAGATAGGCAGGTTGGTTTTAGTGGAAATATTGTAAAGCCAAAAATCTATATAGCATTTGGAATTTCTGGAGCCCCTCAACATATAGCAGGTATGAAAGATTCTAAATATGTTATAGCTGTAAATATTGATGCAAGCGCTCCAATAGCAAAGTATAGCGATTTATTTGTCGTGGGGGATATCTACTATATTGCTCAAAACCTTTTAAATGTATTGAAGAAATTGAGAAGTGGTGAAACAGTTGCTTAAGGACTTTAATTCTGTTGTTCAAGACTTAAAAAGTGTTGTGGGATCTCAATGGGTTGTTACAGAAGCTAAGGCAATTGAAAGGTATTTATATGATGAAACAGCATATGGTGTTAGACCAGAACCTATCAGAGATGTTGTAGTTGTTAAGCCTAGTACTGCAGATGAGGTTTCCGAAATTGTAAAAATAGCTAATAGATATAAAGTTCCTATCTATGTTAGAGGTGGAGGAACAGGACTCGTAGGTGGAGCAATACCCACAAAACCAGGTATTGTGTTATCTCTTGAGAGAATGGATAGACTTGTTATAGATGTTGAGAACATGGTCGCAGATGCAGAGGCTGGGGTAACACTTGGAAAATTAATTGAAGAGGCAGAAAAATACAATCTTATGTTTCCTGCTCACCCAGGTGATGAAGGTGCTAGCATAGGGGGTCTAATAGCTTGCAATGCAGGTGGTTCAAGAGCTGTGAGAACAGGTGTTATGAGAAGCTATGTTCTTGGATTAGAAGTTGTGCTCCCCAATGGAGCTATTCTTAGACTAGGTGGAAAGACAATTAAGAATAACATGGGCTATAACCTAGCACATCTTTTCATAGGCTCTGAAGGTATTTTAGGGATAATTACAAGGGCTTATCTAAGACTCTATCCAAAGTGGCATTACACAGCCACAATTGTTATACCATTTAGGAGTAGGGTAGAGGCTTTTAGAGCAGCTAAAAGGATGTTGTTTGAGGGGATAACACCGTTAGCTCTTGAATATTTTGATAGAAGAGTTATAGAAACTTCGGCAAGGTATTTAGGTACTGCTTGGCCCGTCAAAGAGGGCGACTACTTTTTAATGATTATATTGGCGGAGGCTTTAGAGGATATGCTTTACGTAGAGATAGAAAATATAGATAAACTTATAAGAGAAGAGGGGGCTTCAGAGCCTTTTGTTGCACAAAGAGATGATGAGCAAAAGAACCTACTAAAGATTAGAAGCGAGATATTCTCATCGCTAAAAGATGAGACATTTGATATACTAGACACAACTGTTCCTATAGGGGTTATAGATAGATTTGTTGAAAACGTTATAGACATTGAAAAGAGGTATGGCATTTGGCTTCCAATGTATGGACATATAGGTGATGGCAATATACATGTCCATGTAATGAGATATAATGGATTTAGCAAAGAATTGTTAGAGAGAATAGTTGATGAAATTTACGATGCAGCGTTGCTTCTTGGAGGAACTATAACAGGTGAGCATGGCATAGGACACATTAGGAGAAAGTATGTTAGAAAGATACTTGGAGATATATGGATAGAGACTATGAGAAGCATAAAGAATTTATTAGATCCAAATAATATCCTCAATCCAGACAAGGTTTTGCCTGAGTGAATTTTTATGAAAGTGTTTTTTCCGTATGGTAGAAAATATATAGAGATTGACTTACCGCATAAAACACATGTTTTATATTCCAAAGCTCCTAGAGGTTTGAATGAAGAAGAGGTAAGGAGGATAATTAGAAATAGATTAGAGAATCCTGTAGATTCTTCACCACTTAGAGTTCTAGCATTAAGGTCTAGGCTGGTAACAATATTGATAACAGATAAGACTAGGGCAACGCCAAATAGGTTATTGCTAGAACAGATTCTAAAGGTTTTGGATGAGGTGGGGATTAGAAGGGATAGCATTAATATAATTGTTGCTACAGGCCTTCATAAACCACATAGAAGAGATGAGATAATAGAGTTGGTTGGCGAGGTTATTGCAAAGGAGTTCAATGTATATAGTCACAATTCCGATGATGAAGAACATATGGTTTACCTTGGAAAAACTGTTTATGGAACTGATGTGCTGGTTAATAAAGATGTTGTTGAATCAGATTTAACTATTGGTATAGGTCTTATAGAGCCCCACTTCTTTGCTGGGTATAGTGGTGGTAGGAAACTTATTTTACCTGGTGTCTCAGCAACAAAAACTGTTTATCAAAATCATGGATATAAGATGTTGAGCCACCCGAAAGCAGATTATGGATATTTAGATGGGAATCCGGTTCACGAAGATATGATTGATGCTGCAAAACGTGTTAGAAGCTATAAGTTTATTGTTCACGTCCTTCTAGATAAAGAAAAGAGGGTATTTGATGTTGTTGCAGGAGATCCATTTAAAGCGCATGAATACGGTGTTAAAGAACTTGATAAATATGTTAAAATTGAAGCTCCATTTGAAGCAGATTTAACTATAGTTACAAATGGTGGTTATCCTCTAGATAGAGATCTATACCAAGCTGTAAAGGGTATGGTGACAGCATCTAGAGTCACAAAAAGAGGAGGCGTTATAATAATGTTATCAGAATGTGTAGATGGTGTTGGTCATGAACATTTCAGGGACTTAGCTTCTGTAAGTAAAGATCCACAAAAGATTTTAGAATATATAGAGAGGAACGAGCCTTTAAGAGATCAGTGGGAGGTTCAGAAACTAGTACAAGTTCTTCTAAAGAATAAAGTTATTGTTGTAACAAGAAACATTAGTCATAGTGTATTAGAAGAAATGAATCTTATACCATCATCAGCACCTGAAGAGGCTATGGAAATTGCATGTAGATTAACTCCATGTGAGAAGATAATTGCTATTCCAGAAGGTCCCTACATAATCCCATTTGTAGAACAGGCACAGTAATTAATAAAAATTTGGTTTATTTCAATGCTAAACTATTCCACATCCTCTTCACGGACATGAAATCCTATCAAAGTTGCGAAATCCTTTAGATTCTCTGCTAGATTGCCATAGAATACCACTCTATGCCAGCTCCACCTCCAATTTCTTGCAAGAACCTTGGCATTCACCTTTGCAACAAGTTTTGTAGCGCATGCATGTATCCCATATTCGTTGCCTATAGCCTTACCTCTATGAATTGCAATGGTTTTTTGTTCGGGCCATATCTGCACAGCTATTATTTCCTCATCTACTGGAAGCTCTACGTATATTGATGCCCTTTTTAATCCTAAGTGAGCTGGTGTTATGATGTATGGAACCTTCTTGTTTCCTCCAAATGGATTTATAGGGCTATAGCAATGGTAGTATATGATCTCGTTCTTAGTATAATCTATCACAGGATCTGATACAAACCCAGGTCTACCGGCAAGATACCACCCTATAAGAAGTGCTATTGCTGAATGGGGGTCAGCTTCACAAACAGGAACATATCCGTCTAGCCAAAGTTGCATGAATCCAAGGCATGGCCACGCATCTAACACCTTCTTATCGAAGAGGTTTATACAATCAACAGCTATGGCGATGGCATTATAGTCTTGCAGAGCCTTCTTCATGGCTAGGTACAGTTTGGCGGCTTTCAATATATCCTCAAGGTGATCTTCAAAAACCTTAGAGGCATTTGAGATCCACTCATTAGCCCACTTACGAGCCTCATTCTCATCAACTACCTTGTAATATTTCTCTGCAAATTCTCTTCCATCTAGGTATATTGCTTCTATATTGAAAGACTCTTTTAAAACCCTTCTAATATATTCAAATTTTTGACCATCAGCCAATATGAAAATTATCTTAGTGCTTGCAAGTCTATACAAAGTCTCTAGAAGCCTCACCTTATCAACCACTATATCATCGGCTAAATCCCTTATAGAGACTCCTACAACTCTTCTACCCTCGCTTAACGCCCTCCCAAATTCAATTAGAAATTCCCCTCCACCACCATAGCTTTCAGCAATAAGTATTACTGGTTTTCCACTTTCTATAAAAACCCTTGTGGCACCCCTAGACCATGTATGCAATAAGATAACAACAAAACCTATAGACCCTTTTTCAATCTCAACAACTTTCCTAGCCTCCTCAACTGTGGTAACTGTATAATGCACAAAGTCTATATGGGGAAGGGACGAATAAAGCTTATACAAGATCTTACTTTTTTCTTTTTCAATCCACTCTTTTATAAGTGGAGGCCCACCCAATGCACCAGTATAGCTTCCAGGGGTTGTTTCAGGAGCTACAAAAACTATGGGCATTCTTAACATATAAATCGCCAGCACCTAGAGCTCGACACAGATTTTTAAATTTAACTTCTTTTAGCTTTAAGATGTAATTGTATGTAACAATAAATTTTGATGAACTAGATTTTGAGATGAAGGGCTTTAACCACGTTATTTGGTTAACCAGGTTTAGGTATATGGGTGAGAATGCATATAGATATGTAGATGATTGGATCAGAGAAGACGCTGAAAAGTTGTTAGATAAATATGAATATGTTGAAATAATTGCTATAAGACTTGGAGCTCAAGAAGCGTATGTAAAATGAGAAAAGGTGAGATATGTAAAAGAGGCTATGAAGATAGAGCCCTATTGATACAACTGGTGTAAGAAATGCATGGACAGCCGTATTTATGACATTTTGCACTCTTGAAAATGTAGATATTGAAGCATCTGTAAAGCCATCAAACGTTATAGCAGGTTTTCAATGCCTTAAGCGAGGTGCTGTTACAGCTTTTCCAAAAATAGGGATTCGAAGAATATTTGAGAATAGTTAAAGATGTTTAAAACCTAGGGCAATGCTAGGAAATTAGATTATAGGTGCTTTTACAAGATCTGGGTAATATTCTTTTAACACCCTTTGCATACTTGCTCTAGTTACAAATGATCTAAACGCCGAGAAAGAGATGCTGTAATATCGTTCTGGATTATCTTTGTATAGATTGAATATCTTTATAAGCAATGCCTTTAACTCTGCATATTCTTTCTCATTTATTTCGCCAGCTTTAACACTATAAACATCTATAGGTTCTCTCAAATCTTCACCAAAAAGCCATCCATTAACATTATCAACGATAAATTCCAGTGCTCCACCATCTCTTGAGGCAAGGGTTGGAACAGCGTTTATGGCTGCTTTCATAAAGCTTGTGCCACATGCCTCAAGTCCTGAGAACGGCGTAAACAACAGTAGATCTCCAGATGATAGAACTGTTCTTGCCTTCTGTATGTCGTAGTCGTGTATGTATACAACATTTGGTAGTTCGTTGTGTAGCTTCTTAAACAGTTTCATGTATTCAAGTCCTACATAATCATAGGGATGGGCTTTTCCCCCAAGTACGAAGAGTATTGGCATATCTTTGAGTTCTCTGACAAGTTTTATAGCCATCCAAGGTCTTTTGTATTCTGTTATCCTCCTAGCCCAAATAACAACAAATTTGTCGTCTATTGTTACATCTTTTTTATATTGCTGGAGAAATGCCTCGAAGTTGCTCTTAATCTTTTCTTTAATTTTTACAAGCGCGTCTAGACTTATTGTTGTTGCAGAGTAGAGTTTCTTAAGCTCTTCATGCATCCACCTATCAATGTTTACACCATTCGTTATATAGCTAAGCTTGTCACTAAAGTGTGGAAATATTTTAAGAAGCACATCATAGTGCTTAGCTGATACTGCAAATGCCTGTTCCGCGACGGCAAGACCTATTTCAGTTAAGTATACCTCTGACTCTATGAATCTATATTCGTATTCTAGTGAGAGCATATCTCTTGGAAACGATGGGTGTCCCCATATACCAGCAGTGTGTATAACCATTCTATATTTTCCAGGGATTCTAAGCTGGAGGGGTAGCAAAGCTGTGTACGCTTCTTGAAGATCTATATATGCTATGTCCTCCAATCCAATGTTTCTTCTGATGTACTCTGCCGCGGCCTTTGCTAATAATGTGTATTTGTAGAACTTTTCTTCTGTAGAGTCTTCAATGTATATCCTATCAACTATTTTACTGGCCCAAGGAGGATTGACAACATTGAAGAAAACTGTTTTTGCAGTTCCATATGTGTACTCTAGGGCCTCTACAGTTACATCATTGTTTCTCAATTTTATCGTAAACTTGTCGCCAGGTTTTAGCATGATGAGAAATTCTTGGGGCTGTGGCTGGGGCTTTGGCTTTGGAGTGCCATCAGGGTCGAATTCGTAGTCCACATAACCATTCTTATAGAGAAGCGTTAGAACAACATATCTTATCCCCATTTTTCCAGCAGCATAAAACTTGTCTCCCTCTAAAACCCCTAGACCACCCGCATATGTGTAACCTGATTCTAGCGCTAGATCAGGTGTTATGCTAATCGCATAAGCATCTCTTCTTACACTACTCAAAAGTTTTCACCATACTAATTTCTATGTCGTCACAGATATTAAAACGCTATCAGCTTTCAATAGAGCATCTAGAGGAAAGATATATGCTGTAAGAACTGTTATATTGACAGCTATTGGATAGACTTCAATGCAGGGCTATAGCTGGTACCCACAGTAGGGCGAGGTATATCAAGGTGTTTACAGCTGTTACGATAACCCCTATCCTGAGAAACTCTGTAAACGATATTGATGTGTTCATCTTTGACTCTAGATACTCAATTATTATTATATTCGATGCTGCGCCAAGAAGCGTTAGGTTCCCAGCTATTGTAGATGCCATTGCCAGTGTTATCCAAGATAGTTGATCGATGCTTGCATATCCAAGGCTTTTCATATAGTCTATGACCAGTTTTGTGAAAGGCACGTTGCTTATGACCTGGCTTACAACTATAGATGCGGCTGTTATAGAAATTACATCCATTATGCCGCTGAGCTTCCTCGGTATGAATATGTTTAGAAGTGGGTTTAGAACACCACTTCTCCAAACCCCCTCCATAGTTATAAACATCGTTATGAAGAATATTATTGTTCCCCAATCAACATTCGATAGAACCCTTCTCGGATTCCTAGACATTATGTATAGAGCAGCCGCTATTATAAATGGTATGAACCCTCTCTTCGATATGTAGGGCAGACCCATTATCTGCAGAACATCATTGACTATAAGAGCTGCTATAGAGGATAGCAACCCTATGACCCCCAGTAGCGCTTCTCTCCTATCCTTTATGGCCTCATGGGGTACTAAGGCAAGTTGAGTCCTCTTATTCTCTATCCTAAAAAACTTTATGATTATGTATGGCGTTACCAAGAGGTTTATGATGGTTGGTATAATCAGATAATTCACAAATCTTATGAAGGGGGCCTCTAGACCAGATCTCTCAGCTATCAAAACGTTTTGCGGATTTCCAATGGGTGTTGTAACAGAGCCTATTGTAAGCGAGAATGCGAGTAGGAGGAACATAGCCTTTGGATCGACGTCAATAGCTCTTGCAATAGTGTATGCTATTGGGGGTCCCATGAACGCTACAGTATCGTTCATTGCTATAGCTGCTAGAAGGCCAAACAATATAGATGAGGCATATATCACCGCATACCTGCTTTTGAAGCGACCAATAAACCATGTGGAGATGGCTTCTAGAACCCCCGATGCCTCGGCCAATCCAACTATTGAGAACATGCCAATTAAAAACAGTATTACGTCAAGGTCGATAACATTGTCTAGCTCATCTGGTTTAACCAATCTGAAGAGAATTGTTATAAACGATAGAAAGGCCATTATGCTCCACACAGGTGTCTGGGGCCTGCGGCTTCTAGCTATGAGCGATGCTATAAGCAGTATGACTATTATCAACCCAGCCAGATTCTCGTAGTTCATAATTCATCAAACTTGGGTTTGATAGCTGTGGAGAAAACAAAAAAGCTTTTCTATTAAATTCTGTATGTATAGTTGTTTTCTAGCCTTTGTCAAGCCTCTTTATCGATGGGGGTATTAGACCCCCTCTTTCAACAAACTTTTTTGTATTGTATCTAGGCACATTCATGACTACGGTTGATCCTAGCAGCCCCCCAAAGTCAACCACATCACCTGGTTTTGCATTTGGTACAGGTATTATTCTAACTCCAAGTGCTTTGTCGAGTGCTATCCCAACAGCCATAACATCTAGTATTAGAGCAGCTATTGTTTCTGGCGGTGTATCACCTGGAATTGCAACCATGTCTATTCCGGTGTTGCAGACAGCCATCATGGCCTCTAGCCTATCTATCGTTATAGCCCCTAGCATAGCCGCTCTAGTCATCCCCCAGTCCTCGCTAACTGGTATAAATGCCCCACTCAACCCCCCTATACTCGAAGTCGCCATTGCACCACCCTTCTTAACCGCGTCAACCAATATATAGAGAGCTGCTATGCTGCCAGGGGCTCCGGCAACCTCCAAGCCCATCGCCTCCAATATTCTTGCAACGCTATCCCCTATCTTTGGCGATGGAGCGACAGAGAGGTCGACAATACCAAACTGCGCGCCTATCTCCTTAGCAACCTCTCTCCCGATAAGCTCACCCAGCCTAGTTATCTTGAATGCTGCCCTCTTCACATAGTCGTGCAATGTTCTCATATCAGCTTTTTCTCCAAGCCTCTTAATGACAGCCTCTATCACCCCAGGGCCGCTAACAGCAACATTGACAACTGTTTCCGGCTCTCCGAGACCGTGGTAAGCCCCTGGTACGAATGGGTTGTCCTCTGGGGCATTAGCCATAACAGCGAATCTTGTGCATCCAATTCCCTTCGGAGTCTTGTGGGCAAGGTCAACAATTTTTCTAGAGACTGTGTTAACCGCATCGACGTTTATCCCAGTGTATGTTGATGCTGCGTTAATCATGGATGCTATTGTCTGTGTCGATGCTAGTGCATCTGGAAACGACTCTATTACAGCTATATCTCCATGTGTAAAGCCTTTGTGTACAAAGGCTGAGTACCCACCAACATAGTCTATTCCAATGCTCGTGGCAATCCTATCAATTGCTTTAGCGATCTCTATTCCAGCCTCAACAGCCTTGTCGATACTGTTCTTAGCTATAGCCTCTAGAACAATTGATATCGGTGTCAACGCAATTCTCTTGGTAACTATCTTTACACCATATTTGTTGGCAACTTTGTCAACAGCTTTAACCAGCTTCTCGCCATATACACCAACCTTTCTCTCTATACAGCCAATGGAGTCTGCTACGCTATGCGATATACAATCCTGGATGCTTAAACCAAGTGTTACAGACCTTATGTCCAGATCTTGAAAAAGTAGCATCTCAACAACTTCTCCAATTTCCTCAGGAGCGAATATCCTTGGCAAGCGCTACACCCTCTGCATAGCCCTGAAAACAGCAATATGATTAACGCTCACCTCAACACCGAGATCCCTACCCTTTGCAATAAGCTCTTCTCTAAGCTTAGGCAAGTCGATTCTACCTGTAGACAAATCGACGATCATTATCATGCTGAAAATTCCTCTAACAACTGTCTGGGAAATGTCAACAATATTCACATTGTATTTTGCTAGAACAGATGTTATGCCAGCTACAATACCAGGTTTGTCAGCACCAATAACAGTTATGACGGCTAAGCTCTCATCTGAAGCTCTATCAAGATCGCTATGCAACATGGCTTCTCGTACCACAGCGAATATTAGTTACATAGTAATGCATAAAAATATTACTGAATCTAGAATCAGGTTCCAGAAGAAAAGCGCATTTCAGAAAAATGTGATGAACTCAGGCGACTCTGAATAGTGATGTGGTCAGCCTTGGCTGAACCAACTTGGCATAACAACCACTTTTAATTGCTGCCAACAAGCAACATTTTTGTGGTGGTTTTTGTGGATTTGAAGGTGTATAGACTAACGTTTGAGAGCAAAGGCTACGAGGCACAGGATATAACAGCACATATAGCTAATGTTATTAGGGAGAGTGGTCTTGTGAATGGAATAGCAGTTCTATATACCAATGAGAGGGGCTGTAGCGTTACCGAAATAGAGTATGAGCCTGAGCTACTCGCAGACCTCGAAGAGCTTCTCCACAAGGTTGGATGTGTAGACAAGCTGCTTTGCAATGTAATAATAGGGAAAAACGTCTTTGTACCTGTTGTAAAAGGATCCATGTTTCTAGGCCAGTTCAAGAGAATAGTATTTGTAGATATATCCAGAATCGAGGGAAGCAAGTCTGTGGTGCTTGTCCTTGAAGGTGTATTCAAAAGTAGTTGAAGTCAAAACCTATGGACCGATGGTGCTACACAACATTACTAATATTGTAACAGACTGTATTAAAGAAAGCGGCGTCAAAAACGGTTTGATATGGATCTCAGTTGAAGGGGCAACACCAGCCATTGCAATCCTTGAGGTTGGCAAGGAAAAGGCGTTCTTGAATTTCATAACAAGGCTAATACCATTTGAAGGTTGGAGACACGGAAATGCATATGCACATCTAATCTCAACAGTTCTATCGACAAATGCTGTTATCCCAGTTGAAAACGAGGCTATTATGCTGCGTGACGATGAGAGGATATATTTGCTGGAGACGAGATCTGTTTACAACCATGTGAGGAGAATAGCTGTGGAAATTCATGGTATCTAAACTTGATAAGAGCCTTCGTCATAGCCTTGTTTTTGAAGGCTCTCCACAAGCTTCTATGGAGAAAGAAGAGTATCAAGGGGTATGTGATTCAAGGAGTCTTCATACCCTTCTACTTTGTCTCATCAAACGCTGTTGCAACAACAGCTAAAGCTCTCAACAATGTGTCTAGCATAAAGAGTTTCTGCGAAGTTGGTGGCGGGTCTGGATACATAGCCATAGAGCTCCTTAAAGAATTTGAAAACCTGTATGCGGTGGTCATAGACATTGACGAGAATGCTACTAAGATCTCTAAAATAAATGCTAAGAAAATTGGTGTTTTCAGCAGATTGGATATAGTCCAATGCCCCTCTGGCCATTGTCTAAGGAAAAAATCATATGATTTAGCTTTATCCAACCCCCCATATTTGCCGTGTCCAACATCACTATCGGTTCAGCTATGTAGCGGTATTGATGAGAATGTGTATATAGATATTGTGTCTCAGCTGGTTAGAGTATCAAAGAGGTTTGTCATGGTGTCGTCATCTAATCTTGCAAAAGCGTGGAGAGCTGTTTCCAATATATTCAAAGGTGTTGTAACATTTACTGTGAAAACTCCTTTTGACGAGGTGAAGGTCATGCTAATAGATATTGATATGAAAAACATGCAAGACGCGTAAACAATGTTTGTCAACAACATGCCTATTTTTAAAATACTATTGTTTTTCCATAGACTGTATTCAAAACCACCTTGCCGCTTCCGTCAACAACACGACCAAGCTCATAGAATTCAAAGTTGTGTGATTTAATGATGCTTTCAATATCATGAATATTCTCTTTAGATGCTGTTAAGATGAGTCCCACACCCATGTTAAACACCCTATACATTTCATCGACGGATATGTTGCCTAGCTCCATAATGGCTTCGAATATTTTTGGCGGTTTCGGCATGTCGAGCACCATGTTTGCATTTGGTGGTGTAACCCTCTTCAGCTTTGTGAAGGCTCCTCCAGTTATGTGTGCAGCGCTTGTTACAAGCCTCTGGTCTATTAGATCTCGAACCAGATTAGAGTATATGGCCACAGGCTTGGCGAGTTCATCAGCTAGGTTGATACCGTCTATAGTGGAGCTATAGCCTATGTTTCTACTTTCCAAAACTCTTCTCACAAGGCTATAGCCATTTGCGTGAAGCCCCCAGCTCGAAACACCTATAACAACATCGCCTATACGCGCACTGTTGCTGAAGCCACTGTCCCTTACCGCAAGCACTGTACACACAACATCAATGCCGTTTGCAAGGTCTGGTAGAATCGCTGTTTCACCACCGAGAACAGCTATTCTTGTAACTCTTGCAGCATCTACAACACCCTCAACAATATCTTTGAACATCTCTTCATCTGCTTTTGGCATGGCGATATAATCTACAACTGCGAGGGGCTTGGCCCCGTCGCACACAACATCATTTACATTCATAGCAACACAGTCCCATCCGGCGACCCTTAGCTTACCCAGTTTCTGCAAAACAATAGTTTTTGTCCCAACGCCATCAACATGCAGAGAAAGGCTTAGCCCACTGTATTTGATTGATGTTGTGTATCCCCCTATCCCACTAACCTCAAACCCTAGCTCCTTATTGAGAGACTCTATCAATGAGAGAACAAATCTGTGCATAGACTTGTGCTTATCTAGGTCTACACCAGCCATGCTATACGTCCATGAGGACATTACAACCACTATACAATAGCTATATAAGATGCTGCTTTTCTTGCCTTTTCCAGGGCCTCTTCAACGCTTCTTCCTCTCGCGAGGATCACAGCCATTCTTCTATCTCTATATGTAAACGGTTTCCCAAATAACCTCACATCAACACCCTCTATCTTCATAGCCTCGTAGACCCCTGCTATCCTCGGAGCCCACATATTGTCGGTCTCAGCATATATGGCAATTGATGCGGCAGGGATTAATATCCTTGGTCTCGGCACTGGAAGCCCTAGGACGGCTCTAACATGGATCGCAAACTCACTAAGCTCTTGACTAGCCATGGTGACCATACCGGTGTCGTGGGGTCTTGGAGCCACTTCACTAAATAATATTCTGCCGTCTTTTGTCAGGAAAACTTCGACGCCAAATATCCCTAGTCCTCCCAGACCTTCTGCTACTCTAATGCCTATTTCCCTAGCCTTGTCAAGGACATTTACAGGCTTTTGTGATGGTTGCCAAGACTCTATATAATGGTATTTCCCGTATCTCCAATGCTCAACAGGTTCACAAGACTCTGTAACAACTCCGTTGTCTCCAACGAATCTGTATGCAAGAATAGTGAACTCTGTTTCTAGCTGGACAAACTCTTCGGCTATAACCCTTCTGCTCTTGCCTCTAGAATGCCTTACAGCATATTCATAAGCTTCTCTAACAAGCTTTGGATTGGGCTCAGAGATCTTTACATGTCCATGGCCACTACTACTCATCTCGGGTTTTAGCAGACATGGATAGCCAACCTTGTCACAGGCCTCAACAGCTTCGTCAGGGCTTTCGGCAAATGCGTATTTGGTTGTTGGGAGACCAAGCTTCTCTGCAGCGAATCTTCTAAGCTCTATTCTATTCATAGCGATTCTGACAGCGTTGGCATTGGGGACTACGAAGAACCCTCTGGACTCTAGATCCTCTAGAGCCTCATACGATATAGCTTCTATCTCGGGTACTATAACATCTGGCTTCTCTCTTTCGGCAACAGCTTTAACAGCATTAGCGTTTAGCATATCTATAACATATCTTCTGTGGGCAACATGCATTGCTGGTGCCCAGTCGTATCTATCAACAACAACCACCTCTACACCAAGTCTCTGCGCCTCTATAGCTATCTCCTTGCCTAGTTCTCCTCCACCCAAAAGCATAATCTTTATAGACTCTCCAAACAGTGGTGTAGACAAATATTCTCTCTTCCTATACCCCATATAGAATCACCTCACAAAACCGATGAGGGGATTCTCCAATATACCCTCACCAGGAACCCAAACAAGTATCTTGCCGATCAAACCATTCTTTGCCCTAGCCATATACACTTGCCTAACTCTGTTTGCAACTCTTTTCCTATCCTCCAAGAGCTCGTTAGAGCCAATATCTCTTCTGTAGAACAGTGGCCACCCATCCAATGTACTGATGTGTGTAACAGCATTCTCAGCTTTTTTGTATGCCTCTTCATAGTTGTTGCCATGGCAAACAATTTCAAAGGCTCTAGAACCCTTTGTGTAGAGGATCCCGTCAGACCTCATTTCAACACTTGCATACAAGGTCTCGCAACCAAGCTCCCTTATCCTAGCCTCGTCGATAGATATTGGATGAGAGCTAGCAAGGCGTTTATCGTCTGGGTACCCAGCGGGTGCAACAGCTTTGACTATTGTCACAATCTCCTCGTTTATCCTGAGCTTCGCGCCTGCAAGCCTTCTCTCAGCAGCTCTATCCAAAATCTCTAGAAAGTCGCTTTCAACTATTGGAACAAGGTTGGATGCCTCGGGGTCGCCGAATCTGCTATAAAACTCTATTACTGTTGGCCCCCAAACACCTGTGAGCATCATTTGCCCAGCGAAAGCGCCTATGTACGGCTCTCCAATCTCTTTGGCCAGAGCCTTTAGAACGTTCGAGACAATTTCTATGGTCTTTCTATACTCCTCATCTGTTATGAATGGCAGTGTCCATCCAGGGCCCTGTATGCTACCCATACCGCCAGTCTCAGGGCCTGTATCATATTCGAAGGCATGTGGATGGTCTTGTATGAGAGGTAGTGGTAGTACTGTATCCCCATCTGTTATAACCATTGCTGTGTATTCAACTCCTTCAACTCTCTGCTCAACAATAATCTTGTAGTCTATATCTCTATAACTGCTCATTTCATTGAACAGCTTTTCGACGTAGCTCCTCTTAACCTCTGCCCTATCCCTAGAAAGATATGCCTGGGTATCCCTGACAACCTTTACACCCTTTCCACCTGCCTGTCTAGCAGGTTTTATGACAACATCGCCTGCAAACTCTATGAACTTCCTAGCCTCCTCAACATCTGCAAACGCCTTGAAGTATAGCCTGCCTTCAATACCATATTTCCACATGAGGGTTCTTGCAAACACCTTGCTTTTCTCAATTTCTGCGCAGCGCATTGATGCTCCAAAGACTGTAAACCCCTTGTTTCTTAGAGCATCTGTAACACCGGCGAACTGCGGCTCCTCGGGACCAACGACTATTAGGTCTGGGGATACCTCTTCAGCCACACCAACAATCTTTTCAGGGCTTGTGGTAGGCGCTATGAACCACTTACCCCCAGTCTCGCTGGCTTCTCTCTCTAGACCGGGGTTCCTATAGTCCATAGCAACAAATATTCTTGGTCCCAAACCACTTCTTTTAATGAGCTTGGCTATGGCATGTTCTCTTCCGCCAGATCCTATGATGAGTACCTTCAAATCTCTCACCCCCCAAAATAGTCTACACCAAAGCATTTTCCACAAAATCTTATTCCAAACCTCCTAGCAACCCTGTCAACATCTTCTTTCGAGAGCCAGTGAAGAGAGTCAACCTCTAGATAGCTTTTGGCAAGCTCCTTAGATAGATTCGCCGCTAGAAGATTCTGTACATCAAGCCTCATAACGTTGTAGGGGCAGCCGTGCACCAGGGGTGGAGATGCTATGAATAGGTGGATCTCTTTTACACCAACTCTGAATCTTAGGATCTGGGAAACGGTCTTCATGGTAGATCCTGTCACCATGCTGTCATCAACTATTGCAATCCTCTTGCCCTCTAGCGAGCTTCTAATAGGATTCATCTTAAGGTGTATAGCAACAATTTTTTCGAAGGGATCGCTTGCCAGCATGGATCTCCTTCTCCCACCTGTAGCAACAAAGGCCATGTCAAAGGCTTTTTGAATACTGTTTGCAAAGCCTATAGCATATGGCAAAGCCGTTTCAGGAACACCAACAACAACATCAACTTCTCTATCAAGATATTTTGCAAGTTCTGTGCCAAGAGCTTTTCTAAACTCGTAGACGCTAATGCCATGGACAATGGAGTCGTGTCGAGATAGGTAGAGAAGCTCGAAGAGACAAACCCCACTGTGACCATTGCTGAAATCTGTTGAAAATGTTTTGAACAGGTACCTCGATATGTAAACACCTTCTCCACACCCTAGAAACCTCTTTAAATCACCACCAAGAATATCTATAGCAACGCTTTCCGATGATGCTATAGCCATGTCAAATCCATAGCTACCCAAAGCAAATGTTGTAAATCCTTGTGGGCCCCTCCAAACAAAAACCTCTCTATCGCTTGTCAAAACCATGAGCGACGGAATTGAAACACTGTGATCTGTCTGGAAAGTTTTTATAGTATTTCTGAATGCATCAATCCTATTTCTGCTGTTCTTCAACGACAAAACTAGGGCAGATGTAAAATCGCTTATGGCGCTCCACGGCCTATCAACAATAGCGACAATTTCATAGCCATCGCTTTTCTTTACATCGAAAAGATTCTCAGTTTGATAGCTATAGGTTGAGGCTATTGTCACATGGCTTGAAATCTTTTTTGCAACATCAATATCTTCATCTTCGTAGCATTTGAGGCTATTACTCTCATTGGTGCAGGCCACATAGTATTGGGAGCCTCTATGCTGTAGAGCCATCAATCCATATCTTAGAATATTTGAGAGGTTCCAAAGCTCGTCGAATGCATAGATAGTTAGGAGGCCACTCATATCACATCACCTAATAAACATCTTTTCTAGGGCATCAGCATCAAGCCCTTTGAATGGGTATAGCCCAGTGAAGCAGGCATGGCATATCAGAGGTATTCCAACAGCTTTTCTAAGCCCCTCTATAGTGTTGTATCCAACGCTATCAGCATTCAAAGCCCTTGCAATCTCGTCTAAGCCCATTGCCCTCCAAGCCAGTAGCTGTTCTCTAGAGGCCACATCTATGCCCATGAAGCACGGGTATCTGAATGGGGGGCTGGCAACCCTTACATGTACTTCGCTAGCGCCAGTCTCCCTAAGCCTCCTCACTATACTCCGCATGGTGGTGCCCCTAACAATAGAATCATCGATGAGAACAACCCTCCTACCACTCACAACACTCTTTATAAAACCGTATTTGAGCCTAGATATGATCTCTCTAGACCTTGGAGGCGCTATAAACCCTCTACCAACATATTTGTTAACAACAATGCCCTCCTCAAGCGGCAACCCAGAAGCTCTGCTAAAACCTATTGCAGCAGCTCTACCACTATCAGGAACAGGAACAACAACGTCGCCCATTGCCGGAGCAGCTTTCGCAAGCTCCTCACCCATTCTAACCCTAGCAACATAGACGCTAACCCCATTAAATACGCTATCCGGTCTAGAGAAGTAGACATATTCAAAAACACATGGAGATATTGGGGTCGAAATTGGTGATTTGGTGAACTCGAGTGAGGAACCATCATAAGATATGATCTCGCCTGGCAAAACCTCTCTCCACCTCCACAGATGCCCGGTAACAATATCTAGCGCAGCTGTTTCCGACGCTACATAGAAATCGCTACCTGTATGCAATATCGCTAAGGGTCTAAACCCATGCGGATCTCTTGCAACAACAATCCTCGGCTCAGATGTCAATACGACAATGCTGTATCCCCCAACAACATAGTGTGGAAGAACCTTCAAAGCCTCGACAACATCGTTTCCAAACTCCTTAGCCAGCCTAAATAGAAATGCTGTCAAAACTTTGGCATCTCCATCAGCATCCGCAATCCCGAGGAGCTTTGCCATGCTAAAAAAGTTTGCTATTGTACCATTGAAAGCAACAGCCATTTTAAAATTCTCATCGCCTACTAGAATTGGCTGGGCCTGCGAGTCTAGGTATCCACCAGATGTGGAGTACCTTACATGCCCTATACCCCCAACAATCTCGTCGACACCTCTCAGCTGTGAGATTTTCTCATTGTTTAGAGCCTCTACAACAAGACCTTTCCCCACCACCCTATGTATTTCGCCACCTCTTGTAGCAACAGCTATACCGGCTGACTCCTGCCCCCTATGCTGAAGTTCTATGAGAAGGGATAGAATTGTTGTTATCACATCGCCTGAACCCATATAGCCAGCTATTCCGCACATCTATGCTTCGCCCTCTAGCTCCACTTCCAATGAATTGTTGTACACATCAGCAACTCTATCCAAATCTATCTCTACAACAGTCTTAGAATTGCTTGTTATTGTAATCCTATTGGAGTCGACAACTCTGCCAATAATACTGAACCTAACATTCATGCTCCTCGCCAATTTGGCGAATTCGTCAACTCTATCTCCTCTAACCTCAACAACATATCTTGCTTGGGTTTCTGAGAAAAGCAACTCATCTATTCTCTGAACACCCCTAGCATAGATATTTGCAACATCGATGCTAAATCCAAGTCGGCCCATGATAGCCATTTCAGCCAAGGATGCTATAAGCCCTCCTACACCAATATCGTGAACTGCGTTGACTAGTCCAAGTCTTATAGCTTTTTGTATCAACCTAGCATTCCTGATCTCGGACACAGGCCTTGGTCTAGGTATCTCACCCTCTTCAATTCCAAACAATCTATAGAGGTATTCGCTCCCACCTAACTCAGGGTATGTAACACCTATAATGGCTATGGCTGATCCATGTTCTTTGAATTCAACGGTCATTGCTTTGGATATGTCGTCTACCCTACCAACTCCAACTATAGTTGTTGTCGGCTTTACCTGTCTCCCCATATGATCCTCGTTATAGAAGCTTACCTTGCCGCCAACAACGGGCAGCCTAAGCTCTTCAGCCATCCATGCAACGCCCTTCAACATCATCTCGAAGTACCAGAACTGCTCTGGCTTCTCAGGGTTGCCAGCATTGAGTTCATCAACTATTGCAATCGGCTTAGAACCGACAGCAACTAGGTTTCTAAAGCACTCTCCAACAGAATTGGCTGCTCCGTTGAACGGATCTAGAGATGTGTATCTGGGGTTTGCATCACCTTTTACAGCAACACCCCTTCTACTACCATCCAACAACCTCAAAACAGCTGCATCCCCATAACCAGGCTTTACAACAGTTCTAATACCGACTTCATGGTCGTATTGCTGGTATATCCACCTTTTAGAGGCTATGTTGGGGGACGCAAGAAGCTTTAGAATAGCCTCTTCATATTTGGGCTCCGGGGGAGGGACAAAAATTGGTTTTAGTCCTTTTAAAGCATCTTGCGGAGGAGTTGAAGCTCTTCTAATCGGTCTGGGTTTTGCAAGCTCTTTTGCAGGTACCTCAGCAACCTTGTTACCATTGAAATAGACCCTTATAATCCCGTCGTCTGTGAAATACCCTATGATGCTGTATTGCAGATCAAATCTTTTGATAATCTCTTCAACGGTTCTGGAATTGGATGGGTCGACAACTATCAGCATTCTCTCTTGGCTTTCGGAAACGAGGAGCTCTAGGGGGCTCAGCTTCTCTCTTGTATGAAGCTTCTCAAGGTGTACAACTGCTCCGAGACCATGGTCGGCAGCAGTCTCGCTTATAGCTGTTGTTAATCCGCCTCCACCAAGATCTTTAATGTACCTAACAAGCTTTTTGCTAACTAAAAACTGTAGAGCGTCTATGAGAAGCTTCTCTGTGAGAGGATCACCAACTTGAACAGCCCCGATATCCTTGTCTCTATCCTCAGAGAGGGGCTTTGAAGCAAAGCTGCTGCCAAGTATCCCATCTCTTCCAGTAGCATTGCCAGCAATTATGATGAGGTCTCCAGGCTTTGGAGCTCCTAGCACAAGGTCGTCGATATTTGCTATGCCAACGCATGCCACATTGACTAGAGGCTGTGTATTGAATGAGCTGTCGAACCATGTGTCGCCGGCTACGGTTGGAATTCCTATCCTATTTCCATAGTCGCTAATACCCTTGACAATGCCTCTGATCAGCCAATTTGCGTGAGGGTCTCTGGGGTCGCCCATGTAGAGCATGTCTAAAAGCGCTATAGGTTTTGCACCAAGGGATAGAATGTCCCTTACTATCCCTCCAACCCCTGTTGCCGCTCCATCGTACGGATCTACAGCCGATGGATGGTTATGGCTCTCAATTTTGAAGACTATGGCGTAGTCTCGGAAAATCTTTACAGCTGGCGCATCTTTTCCAGGGCCGACAAGAACATGTTTTCCATCTGTTGGAAGAAGCTTCAAAAGAATTCTGCTACTTTTATATGAGCAGTGCTCACTCCACTGAGCCTCAAACATTGCCAGTTCTTCTACTGTAGGCTCTCTCCCAAGAATTTTTCTAATCTCATCTATCTCCTCATTTGTTAGGGGCATTACCACCCCCTCTTAAGAGAATGTGCTATACTCTCAAATATTATCCTCCCACCTGCCTTGAACCCCCTCGGCGCTAGAAAATCCTCTGAGGCTCTTTCGGGATGAGGCATTAGACCAAGGATCATACCGTCTTCTGTAGCTATTCCTGCAATGTCGTAGAGACTCCCATTTAGATTAAAGCCTGGTAGATACCTTATAATCGGAGATGTCTTGACCAACACACTATATGACTCGTTATCTATGTAGTACCTTCCCTCAGCATGTGCAATAGGCATATCAAGTGTCTGACCATCGCTGACAAGGCTGAGCCACGGCCCCTTAGGATTCTCAACACGTGTCCTAACCCATCTACACACAAACTTGCTTGTCTCGTTTAGCAGTAAAGCGCCTGGGAGTAGACCTGATTCCACAAGAATTTGAAAACCGTTGCAAATGCCCAGCACAGGCACCCCACTAGATCTGGCATTACCAAGCTCTTCTACAGCATTTGTTCTAGCTGCTATGGCGCCTGCTCTTAGCCAATCGCCATAGCTAAAGCCCCCGGGTATTATAACTGCGTCCCAATCCTTGAGCACAAAGTCTTTGTACCATACAATAGAGGATTCAATGCCTATAACATTTCTCAGAACATGGTGAACATCTTCGTCGCAGTTTGTTCCAGGAAACTTCAGTATGGCTACCCTAGGCATGGACCCTCAGCTCTATGTCGTGTACAACTGGATTGTATATTCTAAGTTTTTCACAGAGTTCCTTGACTATTTTCATAGCCTCTTCAGCATTCTTAGCATTAACTTCTAGCAATAGGTACTTCCCAGTTCTAACTCTTGAAACCATTGAATAGCCTCTCCTCAGTATCAAGTGCTTGTGTATAGTCTCTCCCTCTGGGTCCCTAACCCCCTTCTTATTTGTTATGATTACCTCAATAAGATGTGTAGACATTGTCTATCCCTACACCAATAACCTCGGCAAGACGAAGATAGGCCTTTAGAAGAAGACCAACATCTCTAGTCCTTCTAAAAACCTCTTTGTCAAGATGATTATTATTCTCGTCAACAACTCTAAATGTGTCTCCAGAAATTTCGTCAGCCAGAATTATTTCCCCAGATCTAGACCTGCCAAACTCGAGCTTTATATCGATGAATCTAAGATTTTTTGACTCGAAGAATCTAGTTAAAATCTCGTTTACCTTTAGGCTAACACTCTTTATAGTTTCGATATCACGAGTGTCTAAAATGCCTGTCCGCACAGCATCCTCCTCCAAGATAAGCGGGTCGTGGAGATCATCATCTTTATAATGAAACTCTATGAGAGGTGGCTCAAGTTTTTGCATAGGTTTGTAAAGAGGCATTCTCCTGATTAGAGAGCCATACGCATAGTTTCTGACAATAACCTCTATAGGTATCATCTCAAGTCTTCTGACCTTAATTCTTCTCGAACCATCATAATCTATGAAATGGGTTTTGATTCCAGTGCCTTCAAGAAGTTTGAAGAAAAACATGGATATTCTAGCGGCTAGAACACCCTTGCCTAGGGCAATAGCCTTCACAAGACCATCAGCGGCCGTAACATCATCTTTAAACTCCATCACAAGGGTGTCTTCATCAACAGCATAAACGCGCTTGCTCTTACCCTCGTAGATAAGCTGTAACATCGACACTTTAACCACATTTACTTTAATTGTGTAATACTCTATATAAACCCCACGTTTACATATCCCAAGATATTTATACATAAACTATGCAATGATAAGCACGTGTTAAGCTTATCATACTTTTATTCACTGTTTATGCAACCTGTTAGCTGTTTATACTAAATGAAACATGTGCTTCATGTTAGACCTTATTAAACCTATAATTCAGTATCCCTATATCGAGGTGCAAAAAATGAGAAATGCTGTAAAAACTCTGTTGGGGCTACTCTTCATAGCAATGGTTGGTCTAGCAATAATGCCGCAATTTGGACCATTGCCGGCATTTGCAGTTGCCCAGCAAGCTAGTCAGACAAATGCCACTACAACTGCTACTAAAATTGCCTATCAAGTGCTTTTGGCGAAGGCGATTATACTTAGGGAGATGCTTGGCAAGGCACAGTCTCTAAACATATCTGCCGAGCTTAGGTCAGAAATATCAGCGCTTCTAGCTGTTAACATCTCTCAGCTGTCTGTTGATGAGCTTAGAGAGTGGGTTGTCAATGCATCTAAGGCTCTTGCAGATGTCAGTAAGGAGGTTAGGGTAGGTGGAAAGGCGTATGCTGTTGGAGTTGCTCTGGAGAGGTTCTTGAATGGGCTTAGAACAGCTATTGAGAATAGGGCTAGAGAGCTTGAGAAGAGATACAATGCTACACTACCTGTTGAGAGCGTATTAGCCAACATGTCGAGGGCTAGAGACATAAGAGAGTTCAACAAGTGTTTAGAGGAGCTTAGAAAGCAGTTCGAGTATGAAAAGATGCATAGATTCGCCAATGCAACACTAAACATAGCGTCTGTGGAGCTGTCTAGGGGTACGGCAAAGGACTTGGAGGAATCCTTGCAGCATCTGGACATAGCTGTGGCCATTCTGAACAAAACTGTTGAGAGGCTTGAGAAAGCCAACATATCTGAGACAGCTGTGCAAGCACTTAGATTAGCTATCAGCAAAATTGTTGAAGCTAGAAACATCGTCGCCAACATCTCTAAGCAGATAGCTATTGAGAAACCTGCGAACATCAGCAAAGTCATCTCAAAACTCGTTGAGAATAAGACCGAGGAGGCTTTGGAGGAGCTGGAGGAACTAGAAAACGAGTTGCAGAGCCTGAAGAACATATCCATAGAGGTCAATACAACTTCTGTCATGAAACAGATAGACGAGCTCTTGCAGAGAATTGAGGAACTAAAGCAGAGAATCGCCAATGCCAGTGTAGAAGACTTGGCTAGGTGGATGCCTGACCTAGCAGAGATAAAAGCAAAAGCCAATATCATTAGGGAGGTTATAAATGAAACGCCAAAGAACCTACCAGCAAGAGATGTTGAAAAGGCTTACAATACAACGATTGAAAAAGCCAAGGAATCGTTATCCAAGGTAAAGGAGATGTACAACTACGTGGCAAACAAGTCAAAGACTGTTGTGTGTATACAGATCTATCCGCCACCTCCGCAATGCAAATTCATGGATATCAACTTCATGAAATGGGTGGAAAACTCCATCAACACAGCGGAGAACCTCATCAACGAAGCCGTTAAACAGTATAGCATTGGCAACAAAGTAACAGCGCTGATACTTGCAAACAAAGCCTACTCAATACTACAAACAATCAAAGCACAGCTAGAGCCCTTGTACAACATGCTCATCAGAACCTCCAAAGAGACTACAACACCTGTGCAAGCCACCTCCATAGAGGTCAAAGAGGCAAAGTTAGAACACGTCAAAGGCTACAACTATAACCTTGTCCTAAAGATTAAGAACAATGGAAATAGCATAGTCAAGATATTGAGCATAGGTATTATGATGCCGAGAATGTCGCCAAAAACTGTGAATGTAGATATTGGTCCAGGAGCTGAGAAAACAATAACAGTTAATGTAACCATTGTCCCACCTATATCAGAGAAAAGTATAAACATCGTCATAACAACATCGATAGGAGTAATAACTACTAGTGCTGAAGTCGAGTAGCAAACAACACAAATAAAAAATTAACTAACTTTTTTATTTTATATTTTTATCTGTTACATCATCGCCGAAGAGACACTATGTTTTGTATTAGGTGCTTAGCTTATTTTCCGTACTTAATCAGATTATTTATTTATAGTTTCCATATTTGACTGGTGATTTTGTTGGAACTATTTTTCGGCGGTAAAAAGTGTCTACTGTTTTTTGCTGCTGGTGGTGGAGGTGATGTTGCGACAGCGTCTATGCTTGCGCTGGCTGCTAGAAGACTTGGTTTAAGATCTTTTGTTGCTAGTGTGGTCTGGGAGAGGTTTGTTGTTGATCCTATTCCAGGTCCTATTAAATTTGATGAGGTCTCTAGAGGCAGACCCATAGGCAATTTCTCTATGTTTGTTGATGGTAACTCCAAGGCTTTTAGAGGTGGTAGAGAGGTTGTTTTCCAGGCTGCTAGAGTCTCTAAGGTTCTTGGAGAACCTATTGCTGTTATTGATCTTATAAGTGGTGTCCACGGTGTTAGGAAAGGCTTGGAGGAAGTGTTAAATTACTTTGGATGCGAAACTGTTGTAGCTGTTGATGTTGGGGGAGATATTGTTGCGACAGGTTTTGAAGAGGATTTGTGGAGTCCTCTAGCAGATTTCACAGGGCTTGCGGCTGTGGCCCAGCTAAAAGGTGTTGTAGCTGTTCATTCTCCTGGAGGTGATGGGGAGCTAGCCCAAGACTATGTTTTGAAGAGGATTTCGCTCATAACAGAGCATGGTGGATATCTAGGGGCTAGGGGTGTTACTAGAGAAGATGTTGAGAGTCTTGAGAAGATACTTGAGTTTGTTGAGAGTGAGGCTAGCAGGGCGACACTGCTAGCTGCTAAAGGTGTTTGGGGCTATGCTTCCATTAGAAAGGGTAGCAGAGAAGTCTTCATATCGCCAGTAAATCTACTGACCTTCTTTCTAGACTCAACTATTGTAGCATCACTGAATCCAGTTGTGAAGGACATCGAAAATTGCAAAAGCATTGAATGCGCAAGAAAAAGACTCAACGAGCTTGGCATATTCACAGAGCTTGACCTCGAGGAAGAGGTGTATAGGCTAATCCAAAGAGGTGTTGAGATAACAGGGGATGTTCTCCTAGACATAAAGAAGAGGTTCAGAAGATCTATCAGCAAAGGGTGAGGTCATCACCTCATCAGCTCTTCCCTCTATCATCACATATAATTAATAGACTTGCTAGCCCTGTTCTCAGCCCCAATCAATGTAGCAACATTTTGCAACCCCTTTACAAAACCCTCTACAACAATACCCTCATACTTTTTAAACAACTCGCCGATTATCTTTTCTGCATCGCTTCTCAAAGGCTTCAACTCCAAAACAACGCAGACCTCTACATAATCAGCTATATCCGCGCATACCCTAGCCGAGGTAGCACCAATCTCCTCTACAGTGATCTTGCCAATCCCCGGAATATCAAAACTTTTCATAACTATCAGATATAGCTTCTACGCAAAAGAGTTAATTAGCTGAAACGATGTTCTATACCCAGCAGAGGTTGTCCAACATGATTTCAAGGGAAGAGGCACTGAATCTTTTGAGGAGATATCTCAAAGATGAGAAGATGGTAAAGCATTGCATAGCTGTTGAAGCGATTATGAGAAACTTGGCGAAGAGGCTAAGCGAGGACGAGGAGCTGTGGGGGTTAACAGGCCTTCTACACGATATAGACTACGACTATGTGGACAGGGACATGAAAAGACATGGACTTGAAGCACTAAACATTTTGAAGAGTCTTCTCCCAGACAATGCCTTACAGGCTATAGCAGGTCACAACGAACACAACGGATTTGTGGTAACAAGTGAGAAGGCTAAGAGGCTTCTCCACGGGCTGAGAGCCTCTGATCATGCATCTGGACTGATAATAGCAACAGCACTTGTCATGCCGAATAAAAAGATCTCTGAGATTAGACTAGAGACTCTGATGAGGAAGTTTAGATCGAAGGACTTTGCGAAAGGAGTTGACAGAGGCAGGATAATGGAGATAGAGCATCTTGGTCTAAAGCTAGAGGAGTTTCTAGGCCTAGCACTAGAGAGCTTGAAGAACATCTCTGCAGAGCTTGGATTGTGAAACCAGCTCTACCTGAATACATCCACTATTTGGGGATTCAGATATCTCAGAAGATCCTGGACCCTCACCTTGTACAACCTGTTTAGAGATCCCCCACCACATATAACACAGTCTAAAGACAGTATCTGAGGATCCATCAACACCCTTAACGACTTTACCCTTGGCGACAATGGTGTAACCGCGCCAACCTCAACACCGAGAACCTGTTTGACCTCCCAGCTTTTGGCAAGCTCAACCCTTTTTCCAAGCAACCTCTGTATCTTCTCAACATCAACCCTTCTATCACCTCTTACAACAGCTACAATATACTCGTTGTCTGCCCTCATTAGAAGAGTCTTCACTATAGACGATCTTGGATAGCCACTTAGCATAGAAGCTTTTTCGACAGTCTCCACAGTATCGCTAAACTCCATAACCTCGACTTCGATGCCGTCAACAACATCTCTCCAAACCCTTTTAACTTGTGCACCCATAGCCAAAACCCCTTAGCAGCACCTCTACTAAAACAAATATCCCTGTAAAAACTAATAATCGTCTTTAGCTCAGCAAACCTACTTTCCCCACTAGAACTTCTCTAATTGGCTGACAAAGACATGTCTAGGGATACATTATCGAATTCTATTTGAATTCTATATAGTCCTAAAACATTTGTTTAATTGTGCATCTATATATTTAGGTGAACATTATGAGAACTGCTTGAGGTGGTTTTGCCATTAGGAAAAGACTCTTTCTAGTCTCTTCCACCATGGCCTCTTTTATAACTCCGTTCATATCTTCAGCTGTCAACATTGCTCTTCCATCTATTGCAAGGTCTTTGAATATTGATATGGCTCAAGTTAACTGGTTTGCCAATGCCTTTCTAATCTCTTTGGCATCAACAATTCTTCTCCTAGGTGTTATAGCTGATTATGTTGGTAGAGAACGTGTTTTTGTTTCAGGCGTTATTCTCTTTGCCATAACCTCTGCCGCTATCCCATATATCAAGGATTTTGCAGCTCTTCTAATTTTGAGGTGTCTCCAGGGTTTGGGAGCCGCTATGGTCTCTGGAACAACCGTCGCAATTCTGGCTAGCATGTTTCGTGAGAGAACAGGTCTTGTGATAGGGATAAACAGCGCTGCTGTTTACATAGGCACAGCCTTGGGACCTGTTCTAGGAGGTTTCCTAACAAGTTTCCTCGGCTGGCCCTCGATCTTTATCTTTGTAAGCTTCGTAGCTTTGACAAGCACAGCTCTGGCTTTCACATCCATCAATCTCGGCAAAAGGGATTTGGGGAGAAGACCTGATCTAGTAACACCAGCTCTCTTTGTTGCTTCCTTGGCCATGGTCTCAACAGGCTCGGCTTATATAAAGAGTTTTGGTGGTGCAACAATTTTTGGTATGGGTCTCACCTTCTTCATCGCCACATTCATCATTGAGTACAAGCATCCAAGGGTCTTTGCCAGACAAATTTTTGAGAAGAGAGTTTTTCTGGCATATCTGGTTGCGCTATTCAACTATGTCTCTACCTTTGCATTATCGATACTCTTCAGCAACTACCTCCAAACAGAGATGGGATTGAGCGCGTGGCAAGCAGGTTTAATCCTCTTGTCACAACCCATAGCACAAACTCTCCTATCTCCGATAGCAGGGCACTTAGCAGATAGGTGGGATCCTGGAGTTCTTGTAGCACTTGGCATGGGCTTGATAACCCTGGGGATAGGAGCTTCAATCTATGTATACACACAGCAATGGCTTTTGATGACTATACTGGTTGTTGTGGGGATAGGCTTTGCATTCTTCGCATCTCCAAACACAACACAGATTGTTAGGAGAGTACCAAAAGAGGTGTACGCAACAGCGACAGCATTCCTAGGAACCATGAGATTCCTAGGACAAGCATTAAGTACATCAATACTAACAATAGTTATTGCCACATACAAAGTAGCAGCACCAATGAAACCAGCACTAACAGCATATTTAATAGCCTCGTCAATTGGAACACTGTTAGCAGTTTTCACAATAGCCAAAGAACATGTGAATACCAATTGCTCCAAGCAATTTTGACTCAACTGCCCTAGATGACTGGGGATAGTTAGGAACTCATTTATTTACCTGCTCTTTATGCAGTGCCTCTGGTTTCACAAAACTTAAATATTCGTGTTTTAGAATAGAGATGGGCTGTTTCAATGCATAGTCGGAAGCTGTATACAAAGCTCTTTGCGATATTTTTCACAGGGCTTGCTATCAGAGTTTTGGTTGGTTTGCAGGGTATTCACGGCACAGATATTCTTGCCCATGTAGAAGGTGCTAGAAGTTTTTTATTGACTGGATCCCCCTACTGCTTAGCGAACTATAGCTATCCGCCCCTATACTCAGCCATACAATCGATTGGCATCATCATATTTGGTTGGAATGTTATTGGATATAAGTTCGCCTCCATACTTTTTGACTCTCTCTTGACAATAGCAATTTTCTTTGTTGTCAGAAGGTTCACAGGTGATGAGAATCTTGCCATTGCCTCTAGCCTTCTATGGGCCCTAAACCCGCTGGCGATTGTTGCTTCTGCATGGTATGGGCTTTTCGACTCTATACCAGCCCTCCTATCAATGCTCTCCATATACACGCTCTCAAATCTTGGTGCCGCCCTATCTGCATTGCTTCTTTCTCTAGCTATTGTAGCGAAAACCTATCCCCTTATCTACCTGCCACCAAACATAGCTTTTCTCAAATCTGTGGATATCAAAAAGGCCTTGGGTTATTTCGCTATTGTAGCTGTTGTTTCTCTCTGCATAGAGTATATGCTCTCTTTCAAATGTTTTGAAAGGTCTCTGCAAAACCAGTTTCTATTCCACATTGAAAGACTTGACAAGGGACTTTCTCTAATGCCTAGAATACAGTACATGAGCATAGCATCAATGGTGATCTCCATGGTTGCTGGTCTTTTCATTCAGAGATTTCTTGCAGACAAAGGCACTAGTAAGGACATGGCCTTAGCAATCTCCGCTGCATTCTCAACAGTTCTTCTTGTGATGCTAAATCCATTTATATATCCACATTATGTAATATGGTTTAGTCCTATGGTATTAGCCGTTTTTATGATCTTGTATAAGCATAGAGGTATATGGATATCAGCTCTATATACATTGGTGCTCTCCGCAATAGGTCTACTATACTGGAGATTCTATAGGGACACCTTTATCGTTTTAACAGACTCTATAGCTCTTTACGCAACAATACTATCAATGCTTATGATGACAAAGAGATTCTGGTAGAATACTATGGAAAAGATTCTTTAAAGAATCTCTTATGTTAAATCCAAAACATATTTTACTTTACTATGCTTCAAAAAGTGTATCTATCTTTTCATGGCTTTTTCTAGTGCGCGAAACTGTAAATGGTATTGCTATTGCCATTAGAATTGATTGCACCTTAAATGAGTGTTTAATTGTTTTTGAGAGCATAGATATTTCTATTGAAAGACTGCTTTCGCTTGTGTTTTGTACTCTTTCATATGTGATTAGCTTTGAAACTATTTCGTATGGCAGTACCTGTGTTAGTGATAGAACGGCTATATTAAGACTCAGCGCAAATCCTATATTAAATGATATGGTTCTTATAGATGATGCGATGCCTCTTCTATGTGGGGGCACAGAGTTCATTATTGAGCTTGTATTTGGGGAAACGAAAAGACCTGTTCCAACACCTAGTAAAAGCTCTGCGACAATCAATGTATTAAGTGAAGAAACCATAGAAATTATGTAGAGAGCTACTGAGCCAGCAGCAAGGCCAGCAACTGCAACTGGAACAAAGCCTATGGAATCTGAGAGCCTGCCACCAACAACACCGAAAACTAAGAAGCTTAGCTCATATGGTATCAAAAGTAGACCTGTTTGGGTAGCTGTAAATCCCTTAACCGATTGGAGGTATATGGCTAAAAGCGTCATCGATGCTCCGAAACCTATTGAGTATAGAAGCTGAGCGACTATGCCCCCACTAAATTGCCATAGCCTAAATATACTGAGATCTAGTGCTGGATGGCCTGTGTTGAGCTCCCATATAGAGAAAAATAATAGTAGAGCAATGCCAGATATCATGGTGTATAGAGAATACTTAGAGAATCCATATCCATAGAGTGTTAGCCCAATGAGTAGTAGTGCAATAGCAGCTGTAAATGATGTAAATCCAAGCCAGTCTATATATGGCTTCTCAACAGGTTTATACCTTTCCTTAAGCTTCTTAGCACTCCACAAAAGAATTGCTAAACTAAGAGGTGCTTGTACTAAGAAGATCCATCTCCACCCAAGATAATCAATTATAAAACCGCTAAGAGTTAATCCAAGAAGTGCCCCCACCCTCCAAGAGACTTGGTTTATCCCAAGCCATGTTGCAAGCCTATTAGGGGGAACATTATCTGTTAAAATTGTTACAGTTAATGATATTAAAAATGCAGCTCCAACACCTTGTATGCACCTTGAAACAATTAATAGTATTGGACTAGTGCTTAGACCAGAAATAAAGGCTCCTAAACCAAAAATTGCTATCCCTAAATTAAATAATCTAACTCTTCCAAATAAATCAGATAACCTCCCAACAATGAGTTGAATAACTGTCGAGCCAAGCATATATCCTTGAACAATCCATACAATTTGATATATATCAGCACCTAAATCTCTTGCAATAGATGGCAAACCAACAACAGCAAGTCTTGCGTTAAACCCTGTTAGAAAATTGACTAGGGTTGTTACAGAAAGAACCATGTATATATCTGTTTTAGAGGTATAACCTCTAGCCATTTACTTGTCTCACCTCGTGAGTATATCCGAGTGTCTGATTGTGTCTATTTGATACAATTCTTTTGATATTGTATACGCTTTTCTGTTACACAGTCCTCAGTTTATCTCACAATATTATAAAACTTTTCCTCACTAATAATAATAGCCGTACTCTAGATGATCGAGTACATGAAGACTTAAGAAAAGAAAATGCAAATCTGATATATTGCATCCAATAAATCTCTTCGCGGAGCCTGCATCGAGCCTCTGGCCTGTGTATATCACATAATATACAGAGTATGTAAAGTTAATATCAATTTGATATCAGCTTAGCTGGTTCTCTACACACTTTTACTCTAGTTAGCGAACAGTTTTGGTTAGGCTTTTTGGCTATGGCTTATGGTAGTGGCATTTGAAGCCCCTTGGCAATCCAGCTTACACAACTGGCAATTAGGAAGCATTTGAGGAGGAGACAAAGGCTGGTAGACTAGTTAGGGAGACTTATGAAATGCTTGTAAAGGGCGAGCTAAAACTCTTGATACCTTGAAGAGGTTAAGAAGCTAAAGAGAGAAAACGCCATGTTGAAAAACAAGGTAGAGGATTTGAAATCCCGTCTAAAATCTGTTGGTGTAAACATAGAGAAAATTGCTGAGGATGTTTCACAGATTAAGAAAATTGTTGAGGAATCCGAAAAATGTAACTGGGCATAGTCATCTAATTCCGCGATTTTTGTATTTTCACCCTAATTCTGGTTATAATTAGGTAGAATAGCAAGATAAATGTGATTACATGAATCAATGCCACTAGATATCTGTGAAATGGTGATTGGACAAAGTCTTCGGATAGCATTGTATTGGTGACGTTAAAGAGAAGAATTATAGATATAACTACTAACACAATGGTTATGGCATTTGATGCCAATGAAACTACGTTCCAGTTTTGAATTCTCTGCTCAAATTTCAGATCCAGGAACTTTATTATTGAATTCAATGTTTTATAGAAGTTTATGACAATAACAATGTATGCTACTATAGATGTTGCCACAGCTGTTCCTATATGTATGTTTTGCGTCGGCATTGGAATTGCAGAAGCTACGTATGTAATATATGTGGCTAGAAGTGATGGTATTAAGAACTTGATTAACTCTGAACCAAGTTTAATGGAAGTTTCACTACTCTCTAGAAGCAAATGAGATAGTGTCATGAAGAAGGTTTTGATGTTCTGTGGTACTAAGCTAGTTAAGATTGTGCTAAATCTACTTGCATTACTGAATAGTATTTGTGATAGGATCATCGATATAATGACTGTTATAATTGTTATGGATTTAAATGCTGGGTTTAGAGCACCTTGCTGTATAAGTGTGTCTGCGAATACTATTGATGTTTCACTAATAGATGGTAAAGATGCTGCATAGTATGGTATGGCATCAGCTCTTATTGTAATAAATAGTGCACCAAGGGACAGAGATATGAATCGTGTAAGAACACCTGCAATCGCATAGGCAAAACCATATGTTATGATATTCAATAAACTGGCTGAGGTAGAGGCTGTCATCTGCATTCCTATGGAAGAGAAGTAGAGGAGGAGTCCAAGCTCTCTCAAACCACTCATGATACTGATTTCATCACCTCTCACATAGCTAGATAACACAATGCCAGCTATGAATGCTCCAAATAGAGTAGGCAGGTTAAGGCCTTGAACAAGAGTTGAGTATAGTAATGCTATTGAGAGAAACAGTATGGATTTGGATAGTTTATCCATATTATTGATCCATATATAAGATCTCTTCATAGCTAAGTTGAGAATATATGCTAGAAGTCCTGTTAACCCTACTACCCTAAGTACATCAGTTAATATAGCTATGATATCAGGTTTTGTAATCCCAGCTGTGAAGATCATTGAAAATGCTATGAACTGGGCAAGATCCTCAAAATTTGATTGTACTATTGCTAGAGATCTTATGTCATCATCATCTATTCTACTAACTAGGTTTATGGCTACTGATGAGCAGTCTATTAGAACTAGGAATAGGAATATCCTTTCGAATGTATTTAGAGATGTTCCGATAGATAGCAATGCTGTTAAAAACCATATGATGGAATATGCAACCATTTCAACAACGACAACTCTGCTCAAAGATTTGGTAAGCCTTTCAATACCTATTGAAAGCCCCATTTCAAACGAGAAGAGCATTAAGCCAAGGCCCTTCAAAAAATCTAGTTGAGAAACAAAAGAGCTTCTGAAGCCTTGTTGCATAATTAGGGAGGCTACAAAACCCCCAATAACATAGCCGATGAAACTGCTTTGGCCTGTGCTTCTAAACAGCCAGCCCAGAACAGAACCTAGAAAAAGCTGGATGAAAATCTGATATGTTGCATCCATGACCTAGATACCAAGTGTAAAACCTTTGTCTACATCATTATGTTTTTGTCTAACAAGCTCTATGGTCTTTGCAAGAGAGCTTCTCAATATACTTATATCTGTCATCAAAGCCACGAATCTAAATCCCATTTCAATAAACCTCTTCGCGGAGTCTACATCGAATGCATGTATGCCTGGAACCTTATCGAATTTTTCACAAGCTTTCAAAACTTTGCGTAGAGCTTCAATGAATTTTGGATTGTCATATTCAGTAGGTATCCCAAGATTCGTTGTTAGATCCATCGGCCCAACATAGTACACATCAATACCGTTGACACTCACAATATCTTCTAGATTTTTTAAAGCATCTTCAGTCTCGATCTGGACTGCTACAACAAGATCCTCAGTCTCGAACCTCTTATAATAGTCTAGGAAGTTTATAGCGCCATAGAGAACAGCTCTCCTAGGGCCAACGCCACGCATGCCAGCAGGAGGATACCTAGTAAACCTAACAACATTTTCAGCCTCGGCTCTTGTATTCACCCATGGGACTAGAATACCTGTTGCTCCAACATCCAAAGCCCTTTTTATCATTACCATGTCGTTCCATGGAACCCTCACGATAGAGGCTATATCAGGATTTCTTAAACCCATTAGAAGAATCTCTAGTGTTGAGATATCTAATGGTGCGTGCTCCATATCGAATACGAGCCAATCTATTGGAAGAGTCGATATGGCTTCAACAACGTCTGGATGTCCTATAGTGATCCAAGTTCCTAACGCCACTTCTCTATTCTTTAGCATCTTCTTAAGCCTAGACAATCTATTCACCCACTAGCTAGCTATTTCCCCAAAAATTTAAAGCTATAGCTTTTGCCAACATATTTTGTGAACTGCAATGGGAAGGCCCAGAGTTTTGCTAACAGCTCCAATACATGAGGAGGGTATTAGCATACTTGGGAATGTAGCTGAAGTTGTTATAGCTTCAAAGCCTCTTAGAAAAGAGGATGAGCTAATCGATGCTATAAGAAACTTTGATGCTGTTGTGTCTATGGGTGTAGAGCCATTTACTAGAAGAGTTCTGGAGAGCTCTGAAAGACTTCTTGTTGTAGCTAGACATGGCGTTGGATACGATAATATTGATGTTGATGCTGCTACAAGGCTTGGCATCTGGGTTACCATAACACCTGTTGACGAGCTCTTTGATGCTGTAGCAGATCATGCTATTGCATTGCTTCTTTGCCTGGCTAGGAAAGTTTGTGAGGCTGACGATTTTGTTAGGTCTGGCAAATGGTTTGAGAACCCATTTGAAAGCAGGTTTTTCGTTGGTGTTGGCTTAAAGGGGAAGACGCTGGGTATTATAGGTCTTGGCAGAATAGGTTCTAGGATAGCTGAGAGGGCCAGGGGCTTTGGACTCAAAATAGTATACTACGACATTGAGAGAAAGCTTGAGCATGAAAATAAACTAGGAGTTGAATATGTTCAGCTAGACGAGTTACTTAAAAGATCTGATTTCATAGTTGTGTCTGTTCCCCTAACCAATAGAACAAGGGGGTTGCTAGGAGAAAGAGAATTCTCTTTAATGAAGTCAAACGCTATCCTAATCAACATTTCCAGAGGTGCCGTAATAGACCACAAAGCTCTTGTAAATGTGCTGAAGAACGGCAAAATAGCTGGTGCAGCACTCGATGTCTTCTATGTAGAACCTATACCATCAGACGATGAATTAACTAGACTTAGAAACACTATACTAACACCTCATATAGCATGGCTAACAGAGGATTGTAGAAGAGCTATGGCAATAACAGTCGCCAAGAATGTTATAAGTGTTCTCAGAGGCGAGGAACCCCCAAACGCTGTAAATCCAATTGTCAAAGATTTTGCTAAAAACAAAAGACTTGGAGGTGTATAGCACTAAACTTTCTTTTTACAAAGTTGAGAGCAAATATTTTCTGTGATCAGATTAAGAATAGACACGATATTTAATAAAAAAATTAATAAAAAGGTTCTATTTTCTTTTTATAACCCATCCAATGGCTATTCCGATTACTAGAAGCACTACTGCTAACACTGTTGTCATAGTCCAATTTGTTTGAGCTATTGTTGTTGTTGATACAGATACTGTTGTTGATAACGAGGTTATTGTTGATTTTACTGTTGTTGTGATCGTGTATGGAACTGTAACTGTTTGTGTTGGTAAAACTACTTGTGTTGGTGGTAGTGTTTGTGGTGCAGTTGTTGTTGCTTGTGTTGCAACAGCTTGTAGATCTGCGAAGAACTTTGCAGCCGGTATTCTGTTCTGTGGCTTTAGGAATGCTGGTACAGTGTCTATGTCTGGTGATGTTACCTGTGATGCTGGTTTTAGCTCGTATAGTACGAATAGGAATCCTGGATCCCATGTTGTTGCATAGAATGAGCCGTACTTAGCTATTCTATCTGTGTTTGGCCAGCCAACCCAGTAGTCCTCTGAATACTCATACCAGTGTGGGTCTTGTCCTAAGATAAGCATTGGCAGGTCTCTAAGCCATATTTCCTGCAGTTTTCTGAATAGCTGAATCCTCTGTGCATCATCAAATGTTCTGCCAATTTGATCAAGTATGGCATTTACCTCTGAATTGTTGTAGCCAGATATTGGCCCTGTCCATGGCTGTCTAGGTAGTCTAGAGTCCATGGCAACATCGAAGTTAACCCATGGCGATGCAGGCCCAAGTCTTGTGCTGTGCATCCACCAAACAGAATCGTAGTCTCCCTGCACAATCTTATTCCACAGTGTTGAGAAATCGAGTGTTTGAACGTTTGCGTCAACACCTAGGGTGCTTCTCCAGAACTGTGCAAACATGTTTGCAGAGCCTATTACTGGGACCCAGCCTGTTACAGCATATATTGTGAATGAGAAGTGCTGTCCATTGGGGAGTTCTCTAATGCCGTCACCGTTTATGTCTTTGATCCCAGCTTCGTCAAGAAGTTTCTTGGCATTGTCTAGTGTAGCATTGGCCATGAATGCGTTTACAAGATCTTTGGCTAGGTAGTGCTCGGTTCTCTCTATACCGGGTATTATAGGCACTGGATAGAGCTTTGCTGGCAAGAGATAGCCTGAGTAGGCATTTAGTGAAGCCTGCTTCAATGCCTCCATATTGTTTGCGAGCAACGCGTAGTACAGCGCTTTTCTAACCCTCACATCATTGAATGGATACTTATTCAAGTTGAATGCAAAGAACACTACGCTACCTCCGAAGAAGCATGGTGGACAATTGTGGTTATCGAAGGTACCTCTCTTTGGATTTTGCTGAATTATCTCCCAGAGCCTATCGACAAAGTGCGACATCTGATCTCTTTCGCCATTGATCCAGGCAAGCCTTACTTGCTCATCGCTTTGAGGTGTTATGTGCATAACATACTTTGGTGCTGGGTATCCAAAGTATTTCTCGCCCCACCATTTGATGCCTAGCAGGTCAACTCTTATGAATGTCCATGAGTCTGCTGTATAGTAATATAGTTTGTATGGTCCGCCTCCAACTATTTTACTTGGGTCATCATCTTTGAAGTCTGTGGCAATCTTGCAGCCCATTTGGTTGTATAGTTGTTCCCATCTATGCTTGGGCAAGACGAATACTGTTAGAACATCTGTTATTCTGAAGTAGTTAACATTGTTTGGATTTAGCTTAAATCTAACTGTAGTGCTGTCAACCGCATCAACGCTTGATAGATAGTTCCATATATAGCTAAATGATGTGCTGCAAAGCTTGTTTACATCAAAACTCCATTTAACGTCATCAGCTGTTATAGGCAGACCATCCCACCAATAAGCATCTGGCTTAATCTTTATTTCTAGTGTTAGGGGATCTACCCACCTCCAGCTATTTGCAAGGTAGGGCACAAAATCGTCGCTATATGGGCCATAGACAAAGAGAGCTGGGTACATCAAATAGTTTGAACCTGTTGCATAGTTTGGTATCAAGATGTTGAAGCCGCTTGGGGTTCCCCACTGCGTAGAGATTATAACTGTGTCCTGTCTTGGGGGTGCCTGCTGGGCCTGTCCGTATATCATAATTGTCGATGCTATTATAACTAGAGCCATTAGTGTTGCTATTACCATATATGATTTTTTACCGAGACTCAAGCTACACACCTACTAGAATTCTACATACTGTTGTGAGAGGTTTAAAAATTTTAGCTGTACATTTAACATTAAAAACAGATTATTAAGTAAAAACAGTTCATGACCTAATATTCAGTCTACATCATGTTTTGCATTGGATAATTGGTCATCCAAACCAGGATGTGTATAGCTTTGGTATAGAATCTAGCAGGTTGCGCGTATATTCATGCTTAGGGCTGTTCACAATCTCATCAGGTGTTCCTTCCTCAATTATTTTGCCTCTATACATAATCATTATCCTGTCTGAGATATAATAAGCTAAACCCATGTCATGTGTTATGAATATTATGGCTGTTCCAATCTCTTCTCTCAGCTTTGAGAATAGTTTTAGTATCCCTAGTCTCAATGTTGCGTCTATCATGCTCGTTGGCTCATCTGCTAAAACAAGCATAGGCCTTATCAAAAATATTCTTGCTATCATAACCCTTTGTCTCATGCCTCCAGATAGCTCAAACGGTCTTCTATTCAGAACCTCATCTGGTATTAGACCAACCATCTGGAGCGCTTCTCTTACAAGCTTGTCTTTAGCGTTAGTGTCTAGCCTCTCGTTAAACAAATTGAATGCTCTGTACATAAAGTCTCTAATTCTATGGGTTGGATTGAATGATGAGAAAGGATCTTGAAAAACCCCATTGACATTTCTCCAATACCATCTTAAGTCAGAGTTGCTCTTTAGATCTCTCCAAATATCTCTGCCCATAAACTTTATAGCACCACTTGTAGGCTTAATCAACCTTAGAATCATTCTAGCAGTTGTTGTTTTACCAGATCCTGATTCGCCTACCAAAGAGATTATCTCTCCTTTTCTTACACTAAAGGATACTTTGTCAACAGCTGTTATTCGTCTTTTCCTTATGTATCCAATCTCATATATCTTTGTTAAGTTCTCTACTTCTAGAATTGTACTCATAAGTTTCCACCTCTACTTTTTGCATAGAGCCAGCATGCAACAAAACGATTCTTATCAACTTCTACCAGAGGTGGTTCTTCCTTTCTACAGATATCCATAGCAAACGGGCATCTAGGATGAAACCTACAGCCAGGTGGTGGATTAATTAGACTTGGTGGCTCACCTGCAATTCCACCGGTCTGCCCAACTCTCTTTCTAATCTCTGGCTCTGGTGTTAGAATTGAATACATTAGTGCTTTGGAGTATGGATGTAATGGGTTATGTATAAGATTCTCTGTTGGACCATCCTCAACTATTTTACCTGCATACATAACAACTATTCTAGTCGCTATTTGCCTTACTGTGGCAATATCATGTGTTATAAACATGATGCTCTTTGTTAAGCCCATTTTGAAAACATTGTATAGAGTTGTTAGAACCATTTTCTGTGTCGATACATCCAATGCTGATGTAGGTTCATCTGCTATTAAAAGAGATGGATTTAGAAGTGTTGCCAGAGCAATCAAGACTCTTTGTCTCATACCACCTGATAGTTCGAATGGGTACATGTCTAGGGCTACTGAGGGAAGACCTATTTCCTCAAATCTCTTTCTAGCCATATCTAATATTCTCTCTTTTGGCATACCAGTCTTCTCCTTTACAACATCCACGATATAGTCCCTCACTCTTGCAACAGGTATAATTGCATTCATTGCTGACTGTGGTATGAGAGATATTTTTGTACCTGCAACCCTCTTTCTAGCCTCTGATATGGGAATACTAGTTACATCCTCTCCATCAATAATTATTTTTCCTCCAATAAGCTTTAGTGGAGGGACAAAGTCTAGTGCAAGAGCTCTTGAAAGTGTTGATTTACCGCATCCACTCTCCCCAACAACACCAACGATCTCTCTCTCACCGATTCTGAGATTAACTCCATCAACAGCCTTGACGGAGCCTCTCCTAAGTATGTAGTATGCTCTTAGATCAACTGTTTCAACTGCGTATCCCATTGTCCCTACCTCATGCTGTTCCAAGCTTTGGTGAGAAGTACTCGTCTAGGGATATTGCGACTAGGTATAATGAGAGGTATATCAGTATCATAACTAACGTAGGCGGGACAACTGTCCACCAAATACCTTGTGTAATGTTTGCATATAGCTGTGCTATGTAGAGTATGAGTCCAAGCGTAATGTCCTTTGTCATGCCAACGCCAACAATGGTTAAACCAACTTCGGCTGTTATAGCTGATGTGAATAGCATTGCGAGTGATGCTAATATATATGGCGATATTATTGGCACGATATCCCTCAATATTATGCTGGTTCTAGATGCGCCAGACAGTATAGCCATCTTAATGAACTCTGACTGTAGTATGCTCATAGTTCTTGATCTGAATCCCCTTGCCCATCCACCCCAGGAAGTTATGCCGATGACAAATCCTACGAGCCATATATTTCTGGCCTCTGGTCTCAGATAAGCTGCTAGAACCATCATGAGGAGTAGAGACGGTATGATAATGAATATCTCTGACACCACCATAATCACCCTATCAACTAATCCGCCAAATACAGCTGCCATGGTTCCTAGAACCAGTGATAGACCTAGCGCAATCCCGGCAGCAACAGCACCAACAAGTAAAGAGCCTCTTATGCCATATAGGAGTTGCGCTAGAACATCTCTGCCTAGGGCGTCTATCCCAAGGGGATGACCAGGCGATGGCGGGGTGTACCTAGGTCCCACAATATCTGTTGGAGAAACCCTGTATATTAGGGGACCCGCCAAGCCGAGGGCTACAATAGCCAAGAATATTGCTAGCCCTCCAGTAAACTTTGGTATTCTAAACAAATCTGCTAATATGCCCATCACTACTCACCTGCATATGCGTACCTTACCCTAGGGTCTATCACAGCAAATATTATCTCCGATATGAAGTTGGCCAAGAGTATAGTTCCAATCAATATAACGAAATATCCCTGGATAAGCATGTAGTCCTGTGCTTGTATCGCCGTCCAGAGGGCTCTGCCAATACCTGGATAGGCAAATATAATCTCAGTTATTATGGAGCCTGCAACGCTCCACCCAAGCACTATGGCCAGGCCAACAATCTGCGGCAAAGCCGATAACCTGAATAGATAGTTCTGTGTTCTTCTCTGTGATAGACCTATTATCCTAGCATAGTCCATATAATCCATTGATAGCTCTTGTATAGCTATGTTCCTCATGCTAAGCCCCCAACCACCAAGTGATGTTAGAAATATTGAGAGGAATGGAAGTATATAGTGGTGTAGGTAGTCAACTATGAAACTCCATGAAAACGAAGGTATCACATTTGGTGAATAAGCTCCACTTGCTGGAAACCACTTTGTGGCAACTGCTAGCAGGACAAGGTACATTCCAAAAACATATGCTGGCGTACCCTGCAAAGCTGCTAGCAGAGGCAACAACACCTTGTCAACTATCTTCCCCCTATTCATGGCGGCTATCACACCAATGACGTTACCTACAATCCATGAAGCAATTATTGCTGGGACAAGCAGGGCGAGTGTCCATGGGAGATACATTGCCACAATCTCGTTGACTGTTCGTGGGAAATATGTTATGGATTTTCCTAGATCCCCGTGAAGTAAGTTAATAAGGAAGTCGAAGTACTGTTCATACAATGGTCTATTTAGCTTGAAGTAATCCATAAGCATCTTCTCCACAGACTTAATCATCTCTGGGTTTGTCGCAGATTGTTGAAGTATTTGATATACCTTTACAGCAAGTGGGTTTCCAGGTATTATCCTAGGTAGTAAAAACATTATCGTTGATGCAACAAAAAAGGATAGCACCATAATACCCAGTCTCTTCAATATAAACATTACAAATGGATTTATTTTTGACAAAAATAACACCTCATATTATTTCCGCAAACATTATGATCTAGCAATACGATCTAGTGTAAGCTTTTTAAGTTTTCATTAGCGTATAGTAGCATAACAGAAATGCATAAAATTTTGGACTGCGAATCCAGAGAATCCATGGACTCTCCATAACCTTATTAGCTGTAGTCACGTTATGAAGCATGGAAAGCGCCAAATCCATGAAACATTAATGATGATTTTATACAGGGATTGTTTAACATGGTTGTTAAGGCTCTTCGCATTAGAATTGTTGGTGTTGTTCAAGGTGTTGGTTTTAGGCCTTTTGTTTATAGACTTGCTACTGGACTTGGTTTGGGGGGTTATGTTGTTAATTTGGGTGGTAGCGAGGTTGAGGTTTTTGTTGAAGGTGATGAAAATGTTTTGAGGGTTTTTCTCGATAGGCTCTACTCTGAGAAGCCTCCTAATGCTAGGATTGAAAAGGTTTTTGTTGATTGGGTTGAGCCGGCAGGCTTCAAAGGGTTTTTCATTAGGGAGAGTGGGTCTATACAGATTCTGAGGAGTATTATACCCCCCGACATCGGTATTTGTAGTGATTGTGTTAGGGAGATTCTAGACCCTGGTACAAGGTTCTATAGATACTATTGGAATAGCTGTGTTAATTGCGGCCCTAGGTTCTCTATGATGTTTAAAACTCCGTATGACAGGGAAAACACTTCTATGGCTGTCTTCAAGCTCTGCCCTGCTTGCGAAGCTGATTATAGGGATCACAACAATATCAGGAGATTCCATGCACAAGGCATTAGCTGCCCTGTTTGTGGCCCAAAGACATTTGTTTTTGATTCTAGTGGTAGGAGAATAGATGTCGAAGATGTTGTTGGATTTGTTGTTGAGAAGATCTTGGAAGGGGCTATAGTTGCTATCAAGGGTGTTGGAGGCTACCACATAGCCTGTCTTGCATCTGATGACAGTGTTGTTTTGGAGCTTAGAAAGAGGAAGAGGAGGCCAGCACAGCCCTTCGCCATCATGGCAAGGGACTACAGTGTTGTTGAGGAAATTGCAGAGCCTTTCGACGGGGCTAGAGAGCTTTTGGAGTCTCCACAAAGACCAATAGTTATATTGCCTAAGAGGAGAGGTTCCAAGCTATCCAAATACGTTGCACCTGGTCTCTCAACAGTTGGTGTTATGCTTCCCTACACAGGATTTCAAGTGCTTCTACTGAGAGAGGTTCCAGACGGTTTTCTAATAATGACTAGCGGCAATGTTCATGGAGAGCCCATGTGCACAAACATCAAATGTGTTTTTGAAAAGCTTGGCAAAGTTGTTGACTATGTTGTTGAGCATGAGAGGGAGATTGTCCACAGAGTTGACGATAGTGTTATAAGATTTGCTGATGGAGAGCCAGTTTTTCTCAGAAGGGCTAGGGGCTATGCGCCAGAGTGGATAGAGGTTCCATTTGATTTGGTCGAGTCTATAGCTGTTGGAGCAGAGCTCCAAACTGCTGGTGCAGTGGCGTTTGAGAACAAGGTTGTATTGACGCAGTTCATAGGGGATGTCGATGAACCTGCTCAGCTAGATGATCTTAGGAGAGAGCTTATGTGGTTTGCAAAAATCTATGGGCTGAAGCCTGCTGCTGTTGTTGCTGACATGCACCCTCTGTACCATAATAAGAGGCTTGCTATAGAGCTTTCAAAAGATTTTGGAGCTGGGTATACAGAGGTTCAGCACCACCATGCACATATAGCAGCTGCCATGGCTGAGCATGGTGTTGTTGATGAGAGGGTTGTTGGGATAGCAATTGACGGAACAGGCTATGGTGTTGATGGTGGTATATGGGGTGGAGAGGTGATGATAGCAAGCTACACAGACTTTATCAGAACAGGCAGTCTACAGCCATTTGTCTTGCCAGGTGGGGACACAGCAGCTCTCTACCCAGTAAAGCCGCTTATAGCACTTCTAGTGCTGGCTGGCTACAGCGAGGAGGAGACTATGAGGATACTGGAGAAAAGGGATTTGATAAGCTCGTTGCCATATAGAGAAAAAGAGGCTGAGATAACGTATATACTTGCAAAAAGTGGTCGAGGAGCCATTGTGACGAGCATGGGTAGAACACTAGATGCGTTCTCGGCGCTTCTAAGGGTGTGCACCATTAGAACATATGAGGGTGAGCCACCCATTAGATTAGAGGCTTTAGCTGATGGCGGTGTCTATCTAGACTATGAGCCAAGGATAAGAATGTTTGATGGTAGGCTAGTGGTAGATGTTGTCGATCTCCTCAACTGGGTTTTGAGCAACGAGAATAAGAGGGAGAGCAACTTGGCAGCGACAATCCTAAGATCTCTCGGAATCGGGTTAGGGATGATAGCGCTGAGGAGTTTGAAGGGGCTAAGAAACACTGTAAACACTGTCTTTTTGAGTGGTGGCTCAGCTGTAAACACACATATTGTGAGAGGGGTTAAAGAGGCTTTGATGGGTGAGGGGATAAGCGTTAAACTGCCTAGGAAGGTTCCCCCAGGCGATGGGGGGATAGCACTTGGTCAAATAGTTATAGCCTCTAAGAGGGTTCTGAATAATGGAGGAGAGCACTAGATACTTCCTAAGCATAGCCGATAAAATTGAGAAGGCTTTTAGAGAGAATAGAGAGCTTGTAAAAGCTATACTCAAGAAGATTAATGAGTACTCCAAGGTTTTGGAGAGCATCTATGGAAAGGACTTTAGATTTAAGATAATGAACTTTTGCGGAACACACGAATGGACGGTTACACACTTTGGGATTAGAAGTCTTGTACCCAAGAACATAGAACTTGTTGCAGGTCCCGGATGCCCTGTTTGCGTAACTCCATCACATTTCATAGAAGAGGCAATAAAACTTGCATTAGATGGCATAACCGTCTACACCTATGGAGACACCTACAAGCTTAGGACACTGAACAGTGTTAAGGGATACAAATCTCTAAGCGAGGTTAGGGGAGAGGGTGTTGTAAAGCTCGTTACAAGTCTTGTCGACGCCATTAAAGATGCTAGAAAAACCAATAGGGAATCTGTGTTCATAGGAATAGGCTTTGAGACCGTTGCACCTGGATACGCATCAGCAATCTTGAAAGGGTTGGTACCGGAAAACCTCAAGATAATGAGTCTTGTCAAGCTAACGCCACCAGCCATGTTCTACTCCCTAGAGATATTAAGAGAGAAGCCAACAGAACCACCTGTAATGGGCGTTATCGCACCTGGGCATGTATCGACAATTACAGGGGGCAAGGCCTGGTCTGTAGTCTCTGAAAACTATGGCATACCAGTTGTTATATCGGGTTTTGAGCCCATAGATGTCTTATTATCGATTTTAGAAATATTGAAGCAACTTGTGAAGGGGGAGGCAAAAACTGTTATAGAATACAAAAGAGCTGTTACATGGCATGGGGATATAAGGGCCCAGAGAATAGTTGCGAAGACGTTTAGGGTTGTTGACGATGCTTGGAGAGGAATAGGATTTCTACCGAAAAGTGGATTGAGATTGAGAGAAGAGTATAGAAGATATGATGCTTTTGAGGAGCTTGGAGTAAAAGAGATTAAGCCAGGTGAGTGGGGATACGACCTACCACCTGGGTGCAGATGTGCGGAGGTAACCCTTGGCAAGGCAAAACCAACAGATTGCCCACTATTCATGAGGGTGTGTACACCGGATAAGCCGTATGGGCCATGCATGGTCTCTTTAGAAGGGGCGTGCGCTATATGGGCCAGGTTTGGAAGTGGAGGCTTGGCAGAAGAGATAGCAAAAGAGCTTTCCTTAACAATCTAATTCTTATTTCTTATATCCTGTGCTTTGCAGGAATCACATTGGTAAAACTTATTTGCTTTGACTGAATTGTAGATTACGATAAAAGGGTGTCTGTGGTTAATATCATGTGCTGGGGCTCTCCTGCAGTTGTTGTTGATGTTGATTTGGATAGCATGGTTGCCAAGGTTAACTATGGCGATGGTATTGTCAGAGACGCTTTAATTGGCATAGCAGGTGAGAGGATTTCTAGAGGAGATATCGTAGTTGTTCATGCAGGTGTTGTCATATCAAAACTCTCTGATGAGGGTGTTTTGGAGCATATAAAGTTTCTTGAGGAGGTTCTGGGTAAGGATGCTAAAGAGGTTATAAAAGCTTATGAGACGCTACTTGAGCTTGCAAGGTCTCTGAGAGGTGAAGCTAGAAATGGATAGGGTTCTACTTGCACATGGATCTGGCGGTGTAGAAACATTTGAGATTCTCGAGAAGCTCATATTTAGACGTGTTGAGGATAGATTGAAGAGAGTTGGCAATGGATTTGGAATAGATGTTTTAGATGACGGTGCTGTAATACCACTTCCAACTGGGGATTACATAGTGGTTTCAATAGATGCATACACAGTTAACCCACCGTTCTTTCCAGGCGGCAACATAGGAACTCTTGCAGCTGCTGGCTCTATAAACGATGTATTGATGATGGGTGGAAGGCCAATAGCCATTCTAGACTCTATTGTTGTTGAAGAGGGCTTCCCTATAGAGGATCTCGAGAAAATTGTGCAGTCGTTTATAGATGTTCTGAAAAGCGAGAACATTGCCTTGATTGGCGGAGACTTCAAGGTGATGCCGAAGGGGGGTATAGATAAAATAGTTATAACCACTGCCGCTATAGGCATCACCAAGAAGCCTATTGTTGACAATCCAAAGCCAGGGGACAAGATAATTGTCAGCGATTTTGTTGGTGATCACGGAGCCGTTATAATGCTTCTTCAAATGGGTTTGGAGAAGAATGTTGAAGAACTTGGGAAAGGTCTTCTTAAAAGCGATGCAAAGCCACTTACAAGACTCATGCTGCCACTCATGGAGAGGTTCTCTAATCACATAAATGCTGCTAGAGATCCAACAAGAGGTGGTTTGGCTGGTATACTAAATGAGTGGGCTTCTAGAACCGGAACTGTGATAGTTGTTGAAGAGTCTTCTATACCTGTGAGAGACTCTGTGAAGAGATACTGCGAAATGCTTGGCGTAGACCCCTTGTATCTGGCGTCAGAGGGTGTGGCGGTACTTTCGGTAGACCCCGCTGTGGCTGACGAGGTTGTCGAGTATATGAAGAGTCTTGGCTTTGAAAACGCTAGGATCGTTGGAGAGGTTAGATCAAGCGAGAAATTCAAAGGCTATGTACTCATGAAAACAAGTGTTGGTGGCTACAGAATTTTGGAGCCTCCAAGAGGGGAGCTAGTGCCAAGAATATGCTGATCAAGGTACATGGTCTTGAGGAGACTTAGGATAGGCTCCACAACTGTTTCCAGAGATGGGTTTGCAGGTGTGAGGATTGCTACAAACAATGAGACTCTATGTATAGATGTTGCAAATGTGGATGGCTGTAACTATCTGCTGTACACACATCTGCACCCCAGGCACTTCCCAGGAACAGAGAAGATAGATGTCAGAAAAACAGTCTCTCCATCAATAGGACTACACAGAATTGAGCCCGGCGACACAATTATTCTTGGTGAATTCACGATCAAAGCTATTGATGCATACAACATTGGTGAAGGTAAAGAGGTTGCACATCCAAAAGGGCTTGGAGTTGGATATATCGTGAAAACCAATGACATAACGGTTTATCACATGGGTGACACAGACCTCGTTCCAGAGGTTCTAGATATTAATATTAAAATAGATATATTATTTATTCCAATTGGATGCAAAAATGTTTTATGCCCCGAGGAGGCTCTAGAGGTAGTCAAGAGCCTTAGACCATTTATCGCCATACCAATTCACTATGAGGATAAAAGCCTTTTGTACACCTTTAGAGACATTGTCCAGCCATACACACAGGTAGTTATTATGTAGTGTGGTTAAGTTGCTTGAAAAGGTTTTAGAGAAGCTATACAGCGATGAATCTATAGTACCGCCTATAACGAAGTGGAAATATGTAGATGTCAGAGAGTATGAAGCTGTTTACAGGAGGAGTGTAGGTGATGTAGCTGGTTTCTGGGGTGAGGAGGCAAAGAAGCTTGTATGGGCAAAGCCGTGGAGAAGTATAGTAGATGGCGTGCCACCACACGTGAAGTGGTTTGTTGGTGGAGAGATAAGTGCTTATCACAATGTTGTAGAGAGACATAAAGATACATGGGTATGGGGTAAACCGGCTATTATATGGGAGAGTGAGCAGGGGGATGTGGAGGCGATATCCTATGAGAGTCTACACAACCTAGTCGAGAAGCTATCGAGTGCTTTGAAGAGTCTTGGCATTGGTGCTGGGGATTGGGTGATGTTCTATGTTCCACCCACAATAGAGTCGATAGCTTTAATACTAGCCTCCATGAGGATTGGAGCTCCATTTGAAGTTGTTTTCACTGGTTTCGGATTCTACGAGCTTGGCAACAGAATCGCCTCTAGGAGACCAAGGCTGTTGGTTACAACCGATGGGTTCTATAGGAGGGGCAGAGTAATAGACACAGTTTCAACTGTTAGAAGAGCAATTGAATATGCTAAGCATAGATGTTCTACAGTGGTTATAGAGAGAGTTGGATCTGCCAAGCTTATGGAAAGCGAGATGAGTTTCGATAGCCTGAAGAGTCTTGGCGGAGAAAGAGTAGATAACTTTGTAGGGCCTTCTGATCACCCCCTCTTCGGACTTCACATAGCATATGAGGATGGCTACAAGCCTATTACACATGGTGTTGGCGGATACCTTGTGCAGACATACTCTACTAGCAGATGGATTGGTTTGAGACCTCACGACACATACTTCTGTACTGTGTGGCCTGGGTGGATAACAGGGATAACATACGTTGTTTTTGGCCCTCTAATGATAGGCTCAACAATCGTTCTATATGAAGGAAGCTTCGACTACCCATCAATCGACAGATGGTGGGATATTATAGAGAGGTATGCCGTGACATTGTTTCTGACAACAGGATCTGCACTAAGAATGCTTAGCAAGGCTGGGGACCAGCATGTCAAGGCACATAACATAGACACGCTAAAAGCTATCCTCATAACTGCAGAGCCTCTTGAGAAAGATGTTTGGTGGTGGACATACAGCGTTGTAGGAACTGGGGGTACGACCATGATAACATCTGTGCCTGAGAGCCTCTCCGGCAGAATACCAGTTCTAAACATGTATATACAGAGCGAGTTAGCAACATTTGTGCTGGGAAACCTGATAAACTATACATTCACCCCAGTTGTGCCAGGATCTGTTGGAAGGCCTATACCGGGCTTCGACATAGATGTTGTCGACGAACATGGAAACAGTATTAGAGACTCTATAGGAGAGCTTGTACTGAGAAAGCCGTGGCCCTCAATGTCGGTTGAAGCACCGAAGGAATTCTTCGATAGTTGGAAAGATGGCTTTTACAGAACAGGAGACTATGCATATATGAAGAAAGACTTCACAGTATTTGTTCTCGGAAGAAGAGATGGTGTAATGAAGGTGAGTGGCTATAGGCTTAGTCCAGGTGCTGTGGAAAAGATTTTGAGAGAGAAGCTAGGGAAAGACGTTATAGTTGTTGGAGCGCCAGATGAAGCAAGGTTTGAAGCACCGATAATAATATCAAAGGAGGAACTGGATCTGAAAACAATAAGAAACCTGGTTAGAGAGTATATAGGCGCCATATCAGAGCCCATTGGGATAAGGGTTATGAACTTCGATGAAAAAACTCCGAAAAATGTTTTGAGGATAGATATAAAGAAGGTGTTGTGGTCATAGAACAACCGATTACATTGTTCAAAGCTTTTGAAGATTGTAGAGAAATGTCAAAGTTAATAGATTTCAGGTGAAGCATTGATTAGAGGTTCAATCCGACTAATTTTATTGAAAAGCATATGTAGGTAAGCTCCATCCTAAAATAACTAAGTCTTTTATTGCTCAGCAATTGTAGTAGTCCTTAGCGTTTTCTGTAAAGTGATGGCGTTGATCTGTGGTATAATCATCAAAAAGGTTTCTCGACATGGATTTAGAACCGTGCTTGTTATTCTCATGGTTTTTGCCTTGTATGTTCTCTCTGTTAATGCTGTCTTCTATACTCCCTATACCATAGGTGCTATGGCTCTTGCCAGAAGCATAACTAGTGCATTGCCTTATATTGAGTCTTGGATCTGCTTTGATAGATGGGCTGATGTAGTCTATGTTAATGGTAGATGTGTTTTTGTCGGCCCTCTAGGCCTTGGAATTGTTCTTGCTATACCGATGAAGCTAGCAGACGTTTTCAATGCAAAGGATTTGATAGTTGCAGGCTTTGCAATGGCTTTCCTCGGCTCTCTATCAGTTTACATCTCTGCAAAACTTTATGAAACGATTTTCGGAGATAGTAGAAGAGCTATTGCTGTGGCTATAGTCAATGGCTTGGCAGGACCTCTATACATATATTCAACACATGTTTTTCCGCAGGCCCCTCTAACACTTTTCTACATGCTCTACATACTGTCGCTAAACAAGCTCTGTAGCGGTGGTGGAAAGCCTTGGGCTGTTTTGGCAGGTTTTTCAGCATCTATGTCAATTGTTTTAGACCCCTCAACATTTATACCAATATTCTTCACATCTGCAACTGTTTTGGCAAAGACGATCAGAGACTATCTGAAGGATCGTAAAAGCCTTTGGAGGATCTTTACATATGTTCTCATATACATAATATCTATCTCTCCAATTATAGTGATGCAGTTGATCTATAATGCCTATACAACAGGTAACATGTTCACGTTTCCGGAGCAGATATATTTGAAAAGTATAGGTGTTGAGGGGTTCAACCTAGCTGATATTCCATATGGGTTGTTCATATTGCTTGTAGATCCTAGGAAGAGTCTCCTAGTTCTATACCCGCTCTACATTCTTGCAATTATCTACATGCCAAAAGCTCTTAAGAGGCTCGGTTCATATGATAAGATAGTCTATGTAGCTTCTATTGCCATTCCAATTTTAGTGTATTCTAGTTGGTATGATGTGGATGGGGGGCTTTGCTACGGTCCGAGATTCCTAACAACAATAACACCTCTTCTAATAGCCCCGCTCGTACTTGGATTAGAAAACAAGGTTGTTTTAATAATGCTTGCCATTTTGGGGCTATACTCATATGCAGAAAACCTTGTAGTCGTTATCTCAACGCCTTATCCAAGTGCCCTCGAAGATTTAAAGCCGCTTGAAATCCAGTTGATAACAGCTATAAACAAGTTTGTGGAGGGGATTAGATCAGCGTATATATATACAATAATTTCGAAATTCTTCAACGAACCTGTTGCCACAACAATATCGCTAGCAGCATTGAACATTTTGGCTGGAGTGGTAGTCGCCTTGACTATATACAAGGCAAAACAATATTAGGCGATAAATAATGCAACTGTACAAGTGGTGAGATGATCAAAATTTTAAACGGTTCAAAGCTGTATTTTGAGTCTGAGGATGTATTTAGGCATAGGAGTAGCAATAGAAGCTGAGGTTTTGCATGTTATGGCAGCTTGTGTAGAGGTGTCTAACCTATCTGTTGAGGCTCTAAATGGATTTAAGATTTTAGAAAACATTTCTCTATCTATAGATTGTGGGGATTTCGTCGTTGTCTCTGGCCCTAGCGGTGGGGGCAAATCAACATTGCTGAAGGTTTTGCTTGGTATTAGAGATGTTTTAGAAAGTCTGCGGGTGGCGGGCGATGCCAGGGTTTTAGATGTGGATGTTCTGAAGCATGGTTTTAACAAGCTTTTTGGAAGGGTTGGTGTTGTTCTTCAAAATCCTGTTAACCAAGTATTCTCGCTTACAGTTGAAGAGGAGGTGGCGTTTCCTTTAGAGAACGCTGGTCTGGAGGCTGATGAGATTCGTAGAAGAGTTGACGAGGCTCTGGAGGTTATGGAGTTGGATAGTCTGAGGAATAGATTTGTTAGCACGCTTTCGATGGGGCAGATCCAGAGGGTTGTGTTAGCATCTGTAATAGCGTTGAGACCAGAGCTACTTATCCTCGACGAGCCATGCTCATATCTTGACCCTATGACGAAGAAGAAGTTCTACGAGTATGTCTACAGCTATTGGAGAGATAGAAAAGCAACTGTAGTTGTTGTCGAGCACGATCTTGACTATGTGCTGGGCTTTGCAACAAAGCTTCTAATACTCAATAGAAAAGTGGTTGCCTATGGGCCTCCTCTAAAGGTTTTGGGTGAGACTAATATAGGGGACTACGGAGTTAAGGAGCCTATCTACATCAAAATATCTAAACAGTTCAACAAAGTTGCCAGAAATGTTGAGGAGTCTATTGAATATCTAAAGAGCGTTATATGCAGAAATGAATAGCCATAGCCAGTCCGGCGAAACACAAAAGCACAGCAATCGAATCTCTAAACCCAAAGGTCTCTGAATACAGGTAGCCCCTCTTGCCACCTAACCCAAAGCCTTTTACCTCAAGCGCTATAGTAACTTCATCAACTCTATTCAACGCCGATATTATCAGCGGGACAAAAATCGCGAAAGAGCTTCTGAGACTGCCAAGAAAGTTTCTTTTGATGAAAAGCCCTCTCGTCTTCTGAATATGCAGTATCTCAATCAGGTCACTGGCTATTACCGATAGAAATCGAAGAGCTATAACAAACCCATAGCCATACTTATATGGAATCCCGATCCTGCTTAGAATACGTGCGATGGACTGGGGCTTAGTTGTTATGAAGAATATGTAGAAAGCTAGGGACATTATCAGCAGTCTAACTATGGCTGTGGCTAACGAGATAGACAATTCTATTAGTGATGCTGTTGACATGGATCTAAATATCGAGTAGATGTATGAGAATAGAATCATCGGCGATATGAAAATCATTAGAGAGGTGATTAGAGAAACCACCCTCTTTACACTAATCGACAACAATGCCATTAAAAGAAAAGTTGCTAGTGTAAACAGCAACACAACTAGCTTGTTGCATATAAAGGCTATGGCTATACCTGCAAACATTAAAACTGCTTTTGTCAAGGGGTGGAGCTTGCCCAGAAGACTCTTTTCCGAATAGAACAGAAAAATTTGGGATAAGTTCCTCAGGTAGATGCTTGTTAACGACATAGAGCCTTCCTCAACCTGTCTAATTCAAGTAGCAGATCATCTAAATCTGCGGCCCTGTCCCAACGAATCCCTAGCCGTTTAGCCAGCTCCACCTCTGTTGGTATCACCAAACTGTTTTCGGTAAAAATACTTGGATTATCTAAGGCATCTTCTATAGAACCTTTGAAAACGATCCTGCCTTCGTTGAGAATTATCAGTTTAGCCCTTGGCAACATAGTGATTATATCAGTGTCGTGGGTTGCAATAACAATTGCCGTTTCCAGTAGATCGTTTAGCTTATTGATTATGTCTATGAATCTCTTTTTAAGGCCGTAGTCAAGGCCTGCTGTTGGCTCATCCAATAAAAGGAGGGGGGGTTCGTGTATTAGAGCCGAGGCTAAGACAACCCTTCTTGCCTCTCCCTCACTCAAGCTAAATGGTGATCTATCTAGCAAGTCGATGATATCCAGCCTTGTGGCTATATCCAAAACATTTTTAGTTATTGTGTTATGGTCTATACCCAGGTTCTTAGCAACAAAGCTTATCTCGTCAAAGACCTTTGGGTTGAACATGTATAGCCACGGATTTTGATGCACATATCCAATAAGCCTCACTAGATCTGTATCAGATAAACTGGTAATATCCCTGCCACATAGGGATACATGGCCCCTAACAGGTTTTAGTATACCTGCCAATACCTTCAAAAATGTTGATTTGCCTGAGCCGTTGGGGCCTAGAACCAATACAAGCTCTCTTTTTCGAATCTGTAGGGATATACCCTTCAAAACATATTCTTCTCCATATCCAAACCACAGATCGTCAACACGGACCACAGGATTACAACTGTCTCCAGAGCTCCTCGACCTGAACAGAGTTGACACCTGGTCTCCACCTATATACCCACACTGGACTTGTTTTCTCGATGATTTCAAGGGCTTTGTCTACAGCATAGTCATAGACTATTGCAAATAGGGCCTCCCCCACCATATTCATCGAAGCGCCTATAACACCATCAATCTCTTGCAGAAGCTCTATAACCTGCCTGATTTTTGGTGTTAGAAACCCTGTTTCCAATGCAAATTGGTAGCAGCTTCTAATGAAGTTCTCTGGGGTTGGGCTAGCCTCTATCCTTTTTAGAGTCTCTAAGCCGATTGCCCTCACCTTTTCTAGGTGATCAGAACTGGAAAGTATAGAGTTTTTGGGTATGGGTCTATAGAAAGCTGTTAAAGCGGTTAGATTTGGTTCCATAGGTATGCACCTAACCTCTGCTATTCTAGGGCCACCAGGCTTAGATACCAGGACAATCCCGTCGCAAGGCTTTAGAACCCCTACCACTGTCCCCAAACCAGATTTGCATACTATATCCGCCTCATGTGCTATCTCCGCAACATCGTCGAAGTCTATTGGAATATCCAATGCTTTGGCAAGTGCAAAGGCTATTGCAACAGCTGATCCACCGCTAGAACCGTATCCACCTCCTATTGGCACAGATATCCTCTGGTCTATGTAAACCCTGCCACCCTTCCTACCAGCTATTGCAAAAATCCTTTCAGCTATGTATCTAGCTAGGCAACCATCTATGTAAGAGCCGTTGATTCTATTCACAACCACAAGCCCGTCACTGTGGCTTAGATCCACAGACACCTCGACAACTATTGCCTTTGCTACCCCCAGCCCACCTCCAACAGCCCCTGTTTCCCTGAGATCTGAGGCTATATGCGGTGCAAAGAACCCTGATATACCTGCTGAAGCAGTTGACCTTACTCTCCTCATCAATATTCTCACCTATACCTCTTCAACCACACCTCAACAGCTCTTGCAATTGGTGGGGCAAGGTATATCATGAAGGGTATCTCTGTGTAGTAGGTCCATAGAAACCACATTAGGGCAGCTGCAAATGGTGCTCTGGTCTGGAACTCTGGAGGAACACCCGCAATACCAAGTTTAGCTACATAGGTGTAAGCCCATAGGCCAAAGCCTATGTAGAGAGATCCTATCATCAATCCAAGGCTGTAAGCTAGCAACTCATTCGGGTATGCATAGCCTCTCCTTCTAAACATGAGCACTACCATGGATATGGCTACGCCAGCCCCTGAGACAATGGCAACAGATATGAATACCAGGGCTGTTGTAAAATCAATGAATTTGATTGTGTATAGGTAGTAGAGGGCTGCTACAGGTATGAATTGGAGGGCTATGGCTATAATGCCCAAAGCTTTAGAATCCCTCCTAGTCTTCCTCGCAACAAGACCTAGAATGTAAAAGCCTAGGAAATTTGCTGGAACACCTACAGATAAGCTAACAAGTGCATTTCCATGTACAACCATATCGCTTATAAAAATCCCTATAGCAGCCCCCAAACCACCTACAACAGGGCCAAAAACCTCTGCAAAAACAGCGGGTACAAAAACAGAGGGCCAGAACCTAACACCGCCAACAACTATAGCAAAAATGCCAAAGGTCGTTGCTATGCCAACTAAGGCGTATAGAGCGGCATTAACTATTGCTATCACAAAGTCTCTAACCCTCATATAAACAACACCCACCTTTATGCGATACACTTTAAGAAGAATGCAATTTAAATATTTAAACTCTTTTCTTGAATAAGTTTAAATAGTTTAAATAAACAAAAGGTGCTCTGTGTTCTGCATACTTGATGGTTTTGACCATTGTGTAAAAGTCGCGGCAAATAATCCAAAGCCCTTGTCGCAACCTCCAACAAGCGCTGTCTTTGTTTAATGAAAGTTTATTTCTTGTCTCCACATCTATTCTTCTTGTGATGAGCCGTGGCACATCTGATTTGTGATGTGTTTGTCGCAGCCGTCTGATCTAATGTTTGCTCCATATATGCTTTCCTCCAACGTATATGGCTAGAACCTTTATGTCCTTCAACTCCTTCTCATCTGTTTTCAGAGGGTCTCTGTCAACGATTATGAAATCTGCTAGCTTCCCTGGCTCTAGAGTACCCAGATTCTCCTCTTCGTGTAGTATGTATGCAGAGCCATATGTGTAGTAATGGAGGGTCTCTTCAATTGTTAGCCTCTGGCTTTCTGTGTACTTATAGTGTCTAACGTTTTCGTGTTTCCCTCTTGTAACCGCTGCATATATCGTCTGCCATGGGTTTGCCGGCTCAACTGGACTGTCTGTCCCAATGCCCACAGCAATTCCTTTTTCAATCATTGTCTTGAATGGGTATAGCCATCTTATCCTCTCCTCACCTAGCCTCTGCAAAGCCCACCAATCAGATATGACAAAGTTCGGCTGAACAGATGCTGCAATCCCCAGCCTAGCCATCCTATCTATTTGGTCTTCTCTAAGAACAGATGCATGCTCGATTCTATGTCTATATGCCTTAGCATTTGGAAGCTCCTGGTATATATCTAGAATGACATCTATAGCCTTGTCGCCGATGCCGTGGATGGCCAGCTGAAGACCAGACTCATGGATTTTTCTCGCAGCTGCTCTAAGATCCCTTGGATCCGTTGCTGGATAGCCGCTGGTCGAGGGGTCATCTGAATAGGGTTTTGATAGCCATGCTGTTCTAGCACCTAAACTGCCATCTGCATAGAGCTTGACCCCCACTATCTTCAGGTACTCGTCTCCTAAGCCACTCCTAAGCCCAACATCTCTTGCAATGTCTATGAAGCTCCAAGACTTTCTAAAGTCTAGATAAACCCTAACCCTTATCGGCAGCTGCCTCTCCTTCCAAAGCTCCGTCAAGGCCTTCAAAACCTTTGGGTCGCAGCCAACGAAGCCAGCTGTTGTAACGCCTTGCGAGGCCAGGTGGTTTAAAGCTTTTAGAAGAATCTTTTTATAGTCTTCAACGGATATGGAGTCCTCGATCTTCTCTCTAACAATGTTGAGGGCATCCTCTCTAACAATACCTGTTGGAACACCCCTATCATCTCTAACAACATTGGGGGACTCAATAGTTGAAACGCTTGCGAGTTCCAAACCCCTTGAGTTGAGGACAGCGACATGCATGCAAATCCTGTAGAGTATAACCGGCCTATTGCTAACAACCTCGTCGAGATCCCATCTAGTTGGCCACCTCCTCTCCTCGAAAAGCTCTTGATCCCATCCAAATCCAATAATCCATAGAGTGTCAACAGATCTTGAAAACTCTCTCAACCTCTCCTTAAGCTCCCTAATACTTCTAACACCACGGAGATCGAGCATGCCAAGCTGAAGACCAAGCTCATCCAAGTGGATGTGAGAATCTATGAAGCCAGGCAGGACAGTTGCACCATTCAAATCGACAACATCTCCGCCAAGCAAACCAGCCACGCTTTTCGCAATGTCATTGCTACCGGCGTAGAGTATCCTACCCCACCCAACAACGATGGCCTCAACCCTCTTAACGGGCTTGAAAGACAGGTAGATATTTCCATTGACAAATGCTGTAACCAGATATCATCACCAAAGAAAAATATGTTGAGGAAACATTAAAAACTTGTGCTACGCAAAGACCGCATCTCTAAACTTATTTAAATTTTAACTTCTTTGAACTTATATAGCGGCAATGCTTTAATTGACTCGCGTTTTATCTGTGCTGTAATGCGCTTGTGCTGGTGAATCCCATGGTTATCTACCCTGTTAAGCATGTTTCGTGGAGCGAAGTTGCTGAATGGAGTTTGAGACTTGCAAGGATTGTTGATGGTAGTGGGTTTAAGCCAGATGTTGTAGTCGCTGTTGGTAGAGGTGGTCTAGCAGTCTCTAGGATTCTAGCTGACGTTCTAGACGTTGACAAAATCCTTTATTTGCCTATTAGATGGAGAGAAAAGTCTAGAAGACCTGGCGAAAACTATTTAGCTGAGCTAATAAGGTGCTTTGCAAAGGGCTCTGGCATAGAGCTTTGTATAGCCGATGTTGTTAAGGGCCTCAGCATAGAAACAGCATTCAACTTTGAAATTGATTTGAATGGGTCTAAAGCACTCGCAGTTGAAGAGATATCTGCCACAGGCCTGCACCTCGCAAAAGCTAGGGAGATTCTGATCAAAAAATGGAGAGCAGGAGATGTTAAGACAGCAACCCTAGTCTGGAAAACATCTACATCGCAGCTAAAGCCCGACTATGTATTCATCGAGACTAGAAGCTTTGTGTGGTTCCAATTCCCATGGTCAAGAGCATCAGACTACAAACAGTTTGCTAAAGTCGCCATGGAGGAGGAGTGCAGAAGAGGAGGCAAATGCTCATGGAGCATAGAAGAAATTGGAGAACTCTTCAAAAAATGGTATGGATTCGACCCAGACAAAAAATACTTAGAGATAGCTCTTGAGAAACTCACAAAAGAGGAGATACTAAATAGGGTAAATAAACAGAATGTAATAGTCTATGAGATAAGAATTCAGTAGAAACTAAAGAGCAACGCTTATAACGCTTTTTAAAACACTAGAAAATTGGTGGGAGGATAAAAAGGTTATGGAGAATAGAAGTACTAAGCAAGAGCTTCTCAAGCTTTTGAAGGAGGATGAGGAGTTTAGGTATGCTATAGCCGGCCTCCTAGGCTATGGCGAGATTTTGAAGAGGCTTGATAGGCATGAGGAGGAGTTGAAGAAGCTTAGAGAAGACTTCTTAATGTTTGTCAAAGAGCAGGAGAAGAGATGGGAGGAGAATAACAGGAGGTGGGAGGAGGCTTACAAGAGGTTCGAAGCTATTGAGAATGAGTTGAGGGCTCTTAGAGAGGATTTCAATAGGTTTGTTGAGTTGGAGGAGAGGAGGTGGGAGGAAACGTATAAGAGGTTCGAGGCTATTGAGAAGACTTTACAGTTTCACGGGGAGAAGATTGCAGAGCTTGCTAAAATTGTTGGAGAGCTTAAGGTTGCTTTGGGATCTATTGGTAGGAGGCTGGGGAGAGACCTAGAGAAGACAATTCTATCCCTATACAAAGACGCCATCGAAAGATTTGGCATAGATGTTGAGAAAATTGAGAAGATCTCTTTCAGAGACTACGATGGTAAGTACCTTCAGAAGGGGGCTAAACTAGAAATAGACATTTACATAAGTGATAAGGCAACGTATTTCATAGAGGTGAAGAGCTTTGCAGATGAAGATGATGTCGAATGGTTTAACACAAAATGCAGTATTTTCGCTAAGGAGAAAAACATTGAGAACTATAAAAAGCTTTTGATAGCTGTGAACATGCTACGTGAAGCTTTGGAGAGAGCCAAAGAACTTGGTATAGAAGTTGTCTACGGATCTATCATAGAATAGCTAAAATCTATAGAAAGGCTGTAAAGAGGCCATCAATGGATATGTAGACAAATTTGTTTGGTGCAATACTATTGGGTGAGGAATGCGCTGCAATAACTTTTTATAGCGACCCAGTTGAATCTTTTCTAACCTCAGTCTTTAGATTATATGAGGTCTTTGGATGCGGTCAAATAATAGTCTTTTCTTCTAAAACTAGAGAAGCCGAGGCTTCAAATGCTGTAAACCTATTGAGGAATTATGTGAAGAATACTGAATTTAGTTTATATCCCATATTCCCAGACCCAAGCGACCTGAATTCATTTGATGGTCTTTCGCAAACTGTCTACAATGTTTTGAGAGGCATCTCAAAAGATAGTAGAATTGTTATGGCTACCTACACGGGCTCTAGACTAGAGGTCTCAGCAACTATCTTAGCAGCTTCTAGGCAAAGAGAAAGTGTTTCCCTCATCTACACACCATTTTTCTTCGGCCCTTGGAACAACCTTTTTTATCCCTTTACACCAAAGCCTTTGGAACCAATAGCAATTCTACATCCAAGTGCAGATGATGTGAGATCTATTGTAAAACCTAGTCAAATTCTCATTGAGAAGCAAGATCTGGAGAAGCTTCTCGACAACTTTGTAAAACCTCCATTATCTCGACTTAGAAGAGGCGTTGCATATACTCAATACAAAATCAATGCTGAGTATGCAACGTCTTCAATTATATATCCATTGGATTTTAGATGTAGAGGACTCAGAATCACAATTACAGTTAACAAAATTCCTAAGATAGTTGCTGAAGCAAGAGACTATTGCAACTATGATGAGGTTATAGAGCTTGTGCACAGTCTTGGCTCTCAAATCAAAAAATTCAATACCATTGAAAGTGAGGCAGGTAGAGCAATAGAATTGATAGCGAAGTTCTCTGGACTCATCCCACTAGCTGTTGAGGAGTGCACATATGACTGTGAGAAATACAAAGATGTTATTTTGACAGATTTTCTATCTGAGATAGGGGCAGAGGCTCTTATGGATACAAACATATTCTACACATCACTTCACATGTTATTACATGAATCAAAAATTAATGTCAAAACACCTTTATGTGCCTATGTAGAGCTTTTGGGGCATGTCGCACATTATAAGAACCCATATGAGGAATTGAGATCAGCCATAGCCAGCCTTATCCTAGATGAGATTAGGACACTAGGACTTCAAATCGATGAGAATTCTAGTCAGCGGCCATGTGAAATCGGAATAGCGTTGGCAAAGGGCTTCGCTGTAACATCTGACAAAAAGGCATTTGATGATATATTCAAGTTTTTGAACATTAAAGCTGTTTTCACGGTGCCTAAGCCTATAAAGGAGGTAAAGTTGCTTAGGAGAGAAAATATGAGAAGAATAGCATATGCATATTATGCCATTGCGCAGTTCAAAACAGTTGTTGAAATGCCTGAAATTGCAAAAGCGCTAAGTAAGTTAGGTATTGAAGTGAGGTTTGAATAGATCGGTTACAAACCTCATTAATTTATAATCAAAGATTAATTAACGTCATCTCAAAATGCAATTGTTGAAAGCTTGAAAGAAACGGGCTCTAATCCAGTCGATAAGTATCCACAGTTTGTGAGACTAGAAAATGATAAAGGTTTTTGTACGTAATATTGGTAGCTGAAGAGATTTGAAGGTGATGATGAAGAGGAAGTGTGCTGTTAAATCGTTGAAAGGGCCACCACCTCTTAGAATAGCAGGGTCTGGGCCGTAGGCAAAGGGCTTGCGTTTTTCTGTCACATGCTTTAGCCTGTCTTTGTGTAGGGATAACAGTTTTTAGGTTGTGGTAGCAAAGTAGTTTTTGTGATGTGTTTTGAAGCCTATTGTTGTTGTCCCCTTTGCATCTGAGATTCATGGAAAGGAGTACTACGCCAATGTTTTAGAGGTTTTTAGGAAGCATCTCAGTAGATATGGTATAGAGTTCCACAGCGAAATTGTTGTGTCTGCCGAGGCTGCTGAGAAGCTGGGTAGCAGATACCAGGGGTTTATACCAATAGCGCTTGTCTTGACTGGTGGCACGAGTAACCTTATCTACAGGTTTGTGTCTACAGGCTCTATAGACAAGGTCTTTATACTTGCCCATACGGAGCACAATAGCCTTGCCTCAGCTGTTTCTGCTAGAAGCAAGATTGAGAGGGATGGGTATTCAGCTGGGCTCTACTGGTGTGAAGAGTACTACTCTATCGACTGTGAGAATGTTGTTGACAAGCTGATGGCTGTTGCAAGAGCTGTTGCATTCATTGACGGCTCTAAGGTCGCTGTGGTTGCTGATAGGGAAAAGGGTGATGTAGAGGATGCTTTTGAGTCTAGATTCAATGCAACAGTCGATATTGTATCTACATCAAGAATAGCCTCGATGATGGATTCCGCCCCAAGGGAGAGGGTAGAGGCTGTCGCCAGAGAGATAGAGTCGAAGATAGAGTTTGAGGCATCTAAAGAGGCTTTGGAGAAGGTTTCCAGGCTTTACATAGCTCTTGAGAGCCTTGCCAAGGAGAACAAATACGATGTTGTAACAATAGACTGTTTCCCATTCATACTAAAATATGGTGTAACACCATGCATACCACTATCGCTGCTAAACAGCAAGGGGATTACAGCTGTTTGCGAAGCAGATCTAACAGCTGTTTTCGGTATGCTTCTAGCAAGGGGTTTGACAGGTAGGAGTGGGTGGATAGGAAATGTAGTGTCATTCAAATCCAGATCAGCTATGCTAGCCCACTGCACAATAGCTCTCGACCTAGTCTCTGGAAAGCCTAGGGCTATACAGCATTTTGAGTCTGGAGCCCCATACGCAATAACAGCATCTGTAGAAAATACAGTAGCAACTGTAGTGTCTGTCGACAGGGACTTCACCATAGCCGTAGCCGATAAGGGGAGGATAGTAAAATCGGGTCTACTGACATACTCAACATGCAGAACACAGATAATGCTAGAATTCGACTTTCCAGTTGAGCATATACCCAGGTACGCACCATCAAACCACCACATTATGATACCTGGAGACTTTGTCGATGAGATTAGAGAAATTGCTTACATGTTCAACATGGATGCTGCGACATATAGAGAGCTTGTCGGCTGGTGAAAATGGATTTTGCAAAGCCCAGGCACTTCTACTATCTTCTACACCCAAGACCTGTAGTCGTCATTATAACAACTTGTGAGGGTGGGAGATACAATGCAATGTCAGCCTCTTGGGTAACACCAGTATCCGAAGAGCCACCGACAATAGCTGTTGCAATCGATAGAGAGTCATATACATTCTCATGCATTGAATACTCGAAGGAGGCTACATTCAACATACCATCTGCTCAGCATGTAGATGTTGTATACAAGCTTGGGAGTGTCTCTGGGAGAAGCGTTGACAAGATAAAGATGTTCGGCCTTAACCTGGCAAAAGCAAATAAGGTTAGCGCACCTATTTGGCAAGACGCTATTGGATGGCTAGAGGGTAGGGTCATGAGCTTTGTAGACGCTGGCGAAACGAGGCTATACGTTTTCGAGGTTCTAGACTACTATGCAAAAGCTGATGCTGTATCGGAGTGGGGGTGGCAGCTGCAGAAAGCTAGTCCTATTCACCATGGGGCTGGCAGATGGTTCTATCTAGTCGGCAGACACATAGTAGCATCTAAATAGAATATTAGTCTTTTTCCACAGTATTAAAACTGATGATTGGTCCTAGCCAGCCTGACTGAAATGTGATGAGCGGACCACGAAATGATTCTACACAAGGACAATACCATTCTCTATATAACTCAAAGCCTTTTCTCTATCCACAAGCTTATCAAGTTCGATAACAAGTGCACCAGCATACGAATTTCCATAGTAGCCCTTCATGGAGAATATAGTTAGGACCCTCTTTCCATGGTTAAACTTGTAGCCGTTGCATGGCTCATGCCCCCTCACCGCAACAACCACATTGAGTTTCTTCAAAAGGGTTTCAGTTATTTTCCTACCCCATATAACCCCAGCTCCCCTAACAAAGTTGAAATCATGTTCCTCAATCTCTTCGCTTGGATCGCTCCATAGAATCTCTTCAAAATCACTTGCATCAACATTCAAAATATCTTCAACTCCATTAAATTTTAGGAGTCTCGATACTGGGGGACCTCCATGAAAAGCAACTAGGGTGTCTGGTATGTAGAGTATTAGGGGAAGCAAATCAAATATTTTTTGAAACAAACTGTAGAGTTCTTCACCATTCGCATAGCCGAATGCCTCCATGAGTCTATATGGAAAGTCGTGTGGCGATGGAAGAAGCTGTGGAGGGGGCTCATGGTTCCCCCTTAGAAGAACTATTCTATCACCCCAATCCCTCTTAAGCATGGCTATTAAGGCAGCTGTTCTGATCTGCTCATCACCTCTATCGATATAGTCTCCAAGAAGAACTATTCTACCCCCATCTCTAAGAATGTCTAGTGCCTTGACCCTTTCTAAAATGTTTAAAAGTGTGTAGTAGTCTCCATGTACATCTCCTATGAAAACTGTTCTGCATTTACAATCGAGTTTAACAAACTTTCTGTCATTTCTAAGTCTAGATTCGAATTGCAGAGTGTTGTAGAGCTCCTCGGTTAGTATCCTGAACTCGCTGTAGTCTCTAACAACAAGCTCTACCTTAGCTATATAGTCTCCTAGGCTCATTAATTATCAACACCACTAAGATGCGGCGACAAGTATAAGTATTTTTTCCTAGATTTAAAATTTGAGCTGTGATCACATGGCAAAACCTAGAGCCATAGCCATTCATATTCCTGTCCACAGCTGGTCGAAAGACGAGATTGTGTCGAATGCAATATCATTTGGTGACAAGGTCTTCAGCTGTTTAAAGAGTGTCGGCTTGGAGGTGTGGACAAAGAGGTTCATTCTCCCTATACTGCCGGAAAATTCGTTGGATTGTAGAGACATTGAGCACATAGTTAATGAGATTAGCGGGTCCATGGGGGATAGAATACTTGTGGCATTTCCGCTTGCACCGTCTAGTCAATGCTTAAAAGAGTTGCATAACCTATCAAATATTGATTCAGCATATTTCTCAACAAGTTGCGGGGATGTGGACTGCGTAAACAGGGTTGTTGAACATGTTTATTCTGGGCATAGAAATGTGGAGCTAGACTTCTTCACAAGATTTGCAATATCTTTTGGTATGTGGATAGAGACCCCATATTTCCCAGCAACAGCAAACATATCCAATGTTCTCGGGTTTAGTATATCTCTCAGATATGTTGATGTTGCATCGCAGGCGTTGCTTTATAGCAGAACCCAGCTTCTTAGAGACTTTCTTGAGAATGTTGGTAAGAGGCTTGAGGAGTCTGCTAGGTGTAGCGGTGTAGCTTTTCTGGGTATAGACTACTCCTTATCGCCGTGGATCGAAGAGGAAGAGAGCATTGCAAGTCTCATAGAATCTCTGAGCAACTCTAGAATGGGGTCTCCAGGAACACTATCCACAATATATGCTCTGAACACATTTTTGAGGGGGCTGATCAAAAAGATTGGAGTGAGGCACATAGGCTTCAACGAAGTTATGCTACCTGTGGCAGAGGATCTTGTGCTTAGTGATCGTGTGAGAGAGGGCTCGGTCATGGTCAGAGATCTTATAGCCTATAGCTTTGCATGTGTTGCCGGTCTTGACATGGCTGCTTTGCCGAGGGATGCAGATGTCCGTAGAATTGCATTGGATATGCTAACAGTTTACAGAGTTAAGAACAGGGTTGTGGCGATGAGGGTCATCCCAACAGATCTTGATGCGTCTAGCGAGGTAAAGCTAAAGAACTTCGGGGTAACATATGTAGCAAGGCTTTGAGGCGATTGCATGGCGGCTACAATGTATCCAGAGCTTGTGAAGCTCCTCCTCGTTTTGAGAGATAAGATGGGTTTGGAGATAGATAAGAAAAGGGGTGGTGTAGCAGAGGCAATTTCACCTATAGAGTGGATTCTCATAGGTGATGATGGATGTGGATGCAGAGCTGTTGCAGCATCCGATTCCAGCTTCATATTAATTGAGTCGAGAATTGCAATGCTATACGCATTGCAGGGGATATCACAGCTCTACACAATTGAGGGTGGGAAGATAACTACAAAGGATAGCGATAGATTCTACGACTCTGGCTTTATAGAGTCGTCAGGTAGAAGGGTAGCGACAAGAAGGTCTGCATTCAAAAAGGCTTTGACAGCATATGCCTATCTGAATGAGGTTGAATCCATTGGGAGAATAGTGTCGAGAAACAACACTGACTTGGCTCTTCTCGATGGCTCTCTACTCTCATTTCTTGTCACGAGAAGGGACATTGCCAAGAACATGACTATTGAAAGTGTTCATGGATCAAAGGATCTGGATTCCGTATACAGCAGAAAGGTGAAGATAATCGAAGAGCTGGCGCAAAAAACAACACCGGTTTTCACAGCTAAATCGAGTACTGTTAGCTTCTACACAAGATCTAACTATACAGATTTTCAACTATTTGAAATGGCTAGAATATATGGGATATCACCATATTTCGAAGCTGGCTACTCAAAGCCTTTGGACATAGAGCTAAACAGAGATATAAAGAGGTTTCTTGGGCTCGAGGAATGCGGTCTAAAAGGCTTTATAGTGACTTATGTACGGCTCCAGAGAAACTCCCAAGTGTTCCAGTTGAGCATTCCATACATAGATAGAAAGCCTGATGTAGACGCAATTGTAAGGTGCGTGAAGATGTTCTCTCCAGCTGGATACCCACTACCCCTCGATGTTGTTCACAGATTGAGCAAGCTGTCTAGGAGAAGCCTGAAGGAGTTTCTAATTAGGGTGGGATTCCCTATAGCCTCTGGGAGAGAGTTTATAGAGCTCTAGTTCTCTCCACATCTAGCACTCTTCAAAACCTCCTCTACATAGCTCCTAAAGTATTGGTATGGCATATACCCAAGCAGTGCATCAACAGCCCTTCCATCTATCACCACAACAGTTGTCGGTGTTGAGTATACGCCAAATCCCATTGCGACCTCTGGAACATAGTCGGCGTTGGCCTCTATAAATGCGGCTGACCCCCTAAACTCCTCAGCTACCTTAGCAAATATCGGTTTAAACATTCTGCAGTATGGGCAGTAAGTCGTTGTCACAAGAACAAACACCACTTTGCAGTTAGTTATAGCATTCATGAACTCCTCTATGCTGTGTATAGATCTGAACCCGTATGATGTTCTACAGCACCTTGCCCTCTCTTCAGTTTTAGGAACCTTTGTAAGTTCTAAAGCCATTCTATTCAATATTTCATCGACATCCTCTTCAGCTATATGACCAGCTGGGTCTATTCCATGCATGTAGACACCAAGGAATATTCAATGTACTGGGTTAATAAGTTCAGCCGCCGTGAAAAAAGCAACAAAATAATAACTCCTAGAAAAGCATCAAATAGCTAAAACATTTAAACTTGAAAAATTTTATTAGATGCTAGGAGTTTTCAGAGGTCTTGTTGTTATATGCCCAAGACTCTTATAGATGTTCTAGACCTGTTAGACTCTTTCCCATACTATTCCCAGGAGTTTAAGGCGAGGATCCAATACATGGATCTCACTTTTCTTGTTGGGAGATACTATATAGCTGTTCATGGTGTTCTCTTCCCAATTGTTATAGACTCTGACGAGCTCCCAGCCCAAAGGGTTTTCCTCGAGCCCATAGCAACGATATATATTCAAGAGAGCAAAGCCATTGTCTACATTCGGCAAAACAGCAAATTAGATGTTTTTAGAGAACATGAGCTTGGCAAAGCCCCTGTCATAAACTTGTCAGAAGATGAGAAACTCCTTGTTTTAGCAGCCTCTGCCATTGCAGACAAGATTGTTGAAAACCCTAGTGAGAAGAACATTCTACGTGTTTTGCCAAGCAATTTAAGAACATATGTTGAGGCAGCCATGGATGCTATGAGAGCAGGTCCTTCCATAGAGGCGGTGAAGGCAAGTCCAAAAACAGGTCTAGAGTCTCTTGGGAGAAAATTTCTAGAGTATGTTCTGTGGCTAGGCAAAGCAAACTACGATATTGTTAAAGAGGTTGACTATGTTTTTGGTGTTACTATGAGGACTCTGAGGGTGAGGTATCAAAGCTTTGATGTTGAGATAAAGGCGTTTTCCAGAGCTGGCGTTGCTGAATCTCTGGGTGTTGTTGAAAAGATTCTTCCGATAAACATTGTTTCCAGCATTATTAGAAATATTGAGAAGTCTTTCAAAGTTCTGTATGTTGCCTCGAGTCTTCTATAATATTCAATTCGAAATAATAATTTTAGACACATCTAAACTTATTAACCTTACTATTAGCTAGATCGATTGGTGTATATAGTTTGTCAGAGCTTCGTAGAGAACAATGCAACATTGTTGTAGCTGTTGTGGGCCAGCCTAATGTCGGTAAATCAACTCTATTCAATGTCTTAACGGGCAGAAGAGAAAGGGTAGGCAATTTCCCAGGTACAACAGTTGCTATGAGCATTGGTAGAAGGAGGTATGGAGACAAAACCATGTGTTTTGTTGATCTCCCCGGGATCTATGATTTAAAAGCTGTTTCTCTTGATGAGAAGATAGCTAGGGACTATATAGTTTTTGGGGATTGGGATGCTATTCTAATACTAGTTGATTTGACTAGAGGTTTAGAGGGACTGTACCTAGCTCTACAAGTTCTTCAGCTAACGGATAGAGCTGTTGTGGCTTTGACCAAGTGGGACGAGGTTACCAAGCGTAGAATAAGAGTTGATTTAGATGGGCTGAGTAGGATCCTAGGAGTTCCTGTGGCACCTATATCAGCTCTTAGGGGGGAGGGCATAGAGGATTTGCTGAAAGCCTTAGAGTCTGTTGTCGAGACATCCAGTAGAAAAGCTGCTAAGGGTATACACATTGACTATGGCTCTCTAGAAAACACATTGAATAGCATTGTGAAAGAGATTACAAACAGCTTTATGAGTGATAGGATCGACCCTAGAGGGCTTGCAACACTGATTGCTAGAGGGAACATCGATATTGCTGAGAAGATTGGCCTGTCTCATATAGCCAGGGTGCTGGAGGAAACAGCCAAATCTATGAACATTGATGTTGGTGAACACATTGCAGAAAGCATATACAGATTCATTAGAGGCACCTTCACAAGCCTCATAGCCATAGAGCCTTTGGAGAGATTCGAGAAGAAGGGGTTTGCATACAAGGTTTTTGGGAATCCCTATACAGGCTTTGTAGCAACAGTTGCGACACTGTTTTCAGCTATTTTCATAGCATTTGCGGTTAACACAGGCTTTCCATTCACAGTCATTCTAGAGGCTCTTGGAAGAAGCGACTTGGCAGAGGCGCTAGAGTCCTACACAATCTCTGGACTAATATCGCAGGCTTTCGACTATCTCAAGAACTGGGTACAAAGCTCTTTGGGATCTACACACCCTGTTCTAGCTAGTCTACTCGCCAACGGTATTATAGAGGGTGTTGGTGTTGTATCTTCATTCATCCCACTGATAATGATAACCATGATGATTATGTCTGCCATTGAGGACTCTGGTCTAGGGCCGCTAATGGCAATATCCATGCATAGCCTATTCGCAAAATTCGGTTTGAGCGGCAGGGCCATATACCCCCTCTTCATATCTCTTGGATGCAATGTGCCGGGGGTCATGGCCTCTAGAGCAGCTTTAGACGATGCTGAGAGGTTCGAGATAATAGCTGCTGCCTCTTTCATTCCATGCCAGGCAAGACTAATCGTCATGCTTGCACTAGTAGGCTTTCTATTCCCGGGCAATCCAGCTCTCCAAGCACTTGTGGTTATAGGTGTTTATTTTGGTGGTGCACTACTCTACCTATTGACTGCGAAGATTTTTAGAAGAGGTGTGTTGAGGGTTTCAACACCTCCAGAACTTATACTGGAGCTTCCCAGTCTGCACAGACCGAGTCTAAAGGTTGTTTGGTGGGATAGCTGGTCACTAACAAAACACTTCATTGTCAGAGCTGGAACAGTGCTTGTGCTTCTAGTAGCGGTTGTATGGGCTTTAACAAGCTTTGGGCCAGAGGGATTCGTTGAAGATCCCTCTCAAAGCTGGGCCTCCAACATTGGGAGGCTAATAGGATATGTAATAAAGCCTCTGTATGGATTGAGCGAGGACTCTAGCTGGAAAATTGGATTTGCACTGCTAACAGGCTTTATAGCTAAGGAGAATCTGTTGGCATCAATAGCTGTTATGACTGGTGCTGAGGAGTATCAATCTGCCCTCCAAGCGCTTGGGCTAACAGTTGCCCAGGGTATTGCAATACTAGTTCTATTCATGTACTATGTCCCATGCCTAGCCACAGTAAGTATGATATATGCTGAGAGCAAGAGCATTAGATTCACACTACTTGTGGTAGCTTATATAGTAGCTGTAGCACTTCTAGCATCTCTCTTGGTCTATGGAACAGCCATTCTTCTGCAGCATTGAATTGCTTCTAAAGATTTTAGACTAGTCAAACTTATTAACTCTAGCAAAAAATTTTAGAGTGGATTAGTTATCGCAGAGGCGATTAAAGGTGTATCTAGCGGATCTGCCACCAAATACAGTAGCTACGGTAGTAGACATTGTTGCGGGTCCAGGGCTGAAGGCAAGGCTGATAGGAATGGGGTTTGTCAATGGGGCGAAGATAAAGGTTATAGACAATAGCTCTGGCCATGTCATAGTAGCTCTTGACAGTGGTTTTGGTAGGGTGGTCGCTCTTTCGAGAGGGGTTGCAAACAAGATTATTGTCGAGGTTTCTCAGCAGAGTTGATAATTCTAACAATGCTGTTGATCAAATATTTATACCCCTATAAACAAGGTTGGTATAAGCTATAGGCTTGGTGAAAATGACAATGCCTTTATTCACAAAGGTTATAGCATCTATAGGCCCTGCAAGTAGTGATGCTGCAACGATTTTAAGTATGATTAAGGCTGGGGTCTCAGGGTTTCGAATAAACTTCTCTCATGGTTCTCCCGAGGATTGGGCAAAATATGTTGAAGCAATTAGGTCTGCTGAAAGCAAACTTGGAAGACCAGTTGCTTTGATAGGTGATCTGCAAGGGCCTTCAATTAGGATTGGCAGGGTTGAGCAACCTATAGTTTTGAAGAAAGGTGAAACCGCTCGTATTGTATCTGGTCTAGAGGCTAAAGGTGGAAATGAGAAGATTATTCCAATGCCTATAAACAAGTTTTTTGATGCTGTTGAGGAGGGGGACATTCTTGTCATGGATGATGGGAGAACGAGGCTCAGGGTCTCAGAGATTCAGACAGACTACATTGAGATAACTGCTCTAACAGAATCTGTTATAACATCTAGAAAAGCTGTTACTGTATACAATAAGGAGATTGATCTGCCACCTCTTAGCGAGGCTGATATGAACAATGTGAAGTTTGCTATAGCCCATGATTTCGACTATATTGGGCTTAGCTATGTTAGGAGTGGGAGCGACATAGATATTCTAAGGGACTATCTTAGGAGGGTTGGAAGAGAAGACATTGGGATAATAGCTAAGATAGAGACCAAGAGTGCTATAAAGAATCTAGATGAGATTATTGGGAAAAGCGATGTTGTTCTGGTTGCAAGAGGGGATCTGGGGATGAACTTTGGGTTAGAGGAGATACACTCTCTTCAGAGCACAATTGTTGACAAGGCTCTGCAACACAGAAAGCCAGTTATTGTGGCAACACAGCTTCTAGAGTCAATGGTTGAGAAACCTGTTCCAACAAGAGCAGAGGTTGTTGATGTTAGTACAGCTGTTGAGATGGGTGTAGATGCTTTGATGCTGACTGGGGAGACGGCTGTCGGCAAGTACCCTCTAGAGGCTGTGTCGTGGCTGATAAAAATTGTTAACTTTGTAGAGAGAAGCACACTCAAAAGCGAGTTCGAGGACATAGCCAAGAAAGCTAGGAAAAACATAAGTGAGCTGAGGCTAATGTTTGCAAAGGGTGTTATAGAGCTTGCAGAGGATATGAATGCCAAGCTTGTTGTTTTCAGCCTATACGGAAACACAGCAAAGAGAATATCATCGCTAAGACCAACAATACCAGTTTATGTAGGCTCCTCAAACATATCCATAATGAGAAAACTGGCTATACTATGGGGGATACAGCCACTCCGCGTAGAATCAAACAACTATGAAGAAGGTCTTCAAAAAACGGTGCAGAAAGCCATAGAGCTTGGATATGTAAGCTACGGAGACCTAGTCATAGCAACATATGGATTAAAAGAGCCTAGGCAAAGAATAGAGATTCAGAGAATAGTTAGCTAAAACCATAGATCTCGCTATCTAGACCTAAAATATTGTCATAGAGTTGATTGTAGCATCATCCAACAGCTTTTCTAAAGAGACTCCAGTCAAAGCCTTTGCCATCCACAAAAGTTATTATAAAGATATATGTTTCTAAAAACAGATTAATAGATTTAAACGATTGAAGCATATTTGATGAGTGAAATCCGGGCTGAAATATGATGAACCTAGATCAGACTGAAGAAATGAGCGGGCAAGAAGCTCTGATTCCCTCCCATTATAAGGGGCAATGCTTTCGATCGCAACTTAATGTATTATTTGACACAAGTTTATTAGATCGATTATGTAGAATAGAAATTGTTACTACATGGTTGATATAATTGAACAGGTTACTCGATTTCATTGAGTATTTCGAGGATATATCTGATAGAATGTTTGTGCCAAGAATTGATAGGGAGGATGGGCTGGTTCTATACACAATTATATCTACAATGGTTAATCGTTACGGAAAGTTTATAGCTGTTGATGCTGGTGCTGGTGTGGGCTATTCAACTCTCTGGATAGTTGCCCCTCTCGAAGATCTATGTGTTAGAGGCACTGTGTTTGCTGTGGAGTGGAATAGGGAGAGATATGAAGTTTTGAAAAAGAATTTCAGTAAGATAACTACTAGATGTGTAGATGTGGAAGTAGTGAATCAAAATGCTGTAGACTTTATCGAAACCTTTGGAGACGGTGATATAAACTTCGCATTCGTTGATATAGATAAGAATTTATATAGAGCATTTCTTGTAAGGGCTTTGAGCAAGATTGCAGGTGGAGGTGTTATAGCATTTCACAATGCATACATGGTACACAACTTCTACAAAGATGTTATTGAAGGTAGAAACTACATGGTTTTCACAATCCCTACATCAGAAGGAATACTACTCATAAAACTTTTTTGAAGCTATAGAGCTGTTGCCACCAACAAGTGATAACAAGTTGCTTGTCTAGTGCATGGAATACCTGATACCCATATCCAAATAGTGTTAGAATTGACAAAGCTTTGTGCAAACCCATTGCTGTTATACATTTGACAAGAAGTGGGAAAGGGTGGTAAGAATAATTGTTGTCATTGAACTTTGCATCTTTGATCATAGTTCTAGTCACTCATATAAGTGGTTAGATATAATCAAAAATTGAGGCTACAATAACCAGAAATTTGTGGGTGTTAGTGTTGGTCTCTCTCTATCCTCTTCCGCTTTTTCAAAGCAACTATCTCTATTAGTCCATTCCTGTAAGAGTGCTTAATGGATCCAGACTCTACATCAGCTGGTAACTCAATCTCTTTTCTATACCTTTTGTAGCCGTCGACAACCTCTAAAAGAAGGTGTCTATCGTCAATAGGTGCAACAGCTATATCCTGCTCGCTAACCCCTGGAAACTCAACTACAACTCTTATAGAATTACCCTCGTCATAAACATCTACTAGAGGCTCATCAACACCCGGCTTCTCATCTACTACAGTAACCCTTGGTTTATCTTGCCACTCATCGCCAAATCTATATATCTTTGGTACACCGTCTGGCCCAATCTCTATTTTAAAACCATAGAATCTTCTATTACTGGGATCCTCTCCAAGGTATTCAAACAGATCATTAAAGTCCTTTAGAAACTCGTTGAACAACTTATTAAAGATTTCTCGAGCCATTCTATAAAACTCGTCCCAATCATCTTCCTCCATTAAACAACGCCTCACAAACAAAATTTGCATTAAACGGAATATAAATTTAGCTTGTGTGAATATAACAGCTTAGCCAAAGCACATTCGATCTCAAGTTTAGCAAAGATTGTTTAGGGTATAGATAAACAGTAAGTGGCGGAGACCACTACACTGGGAGACTATAAATAGTATTTTAGTAAAAGAGCTTTAGAATAGCCATGATAAAACCTTGCGAGGAGATGGTGTTAACCCAAGACCAGAGAACTGGTTTTGAACAAAACAATCTTAGCTTTAATCCTTACCCATAGTTCTACTCATAGCTCTAGTAACTATATAGAATCTAGAATGATTGGTTAAATGCCTCGGTTAATGGTAATAGAACAGCGACTTACTTAATGCGGTTTTAACTTATTAGGCTGGGCAATACTTCCAAAAATCTGTTAGGTTTATAGCTATTTGATTCATGTTTTAGCTGTTTTCTAGTGTCTTTGTTTTGTTGGCAAGCTCTATGAAATATTTTGCTATTTGTGGATAGTCTTTTTCTCTATATCCTGTTGAACTAGCCATCATATATAGGGTTGACATTGCTTCTGCTACTATCGACGGTATCCTCTTCTCTTTTAATGCTGATGCTATACACATATAGTCTTTTCCAGCCATCCAAGTTTTGAATCTGGGTGGCCTCTCCTCAAATACTCTACTCCAGTACCTCTCAATGATAGAGCCAAACCAAAGATTCTTTGCAACTTCTCTAAAAACGTCTATGTCTACATCCCATGCTGTTAGGAGTGCTAGAGACTCTGCTAATATACCCGGTATGGACAGGCCTATGTGGTTTAACGCTAGCTTGAGTGTCATAGCCTTTGGAACTTCGCCAACATATATAACCCTCTGGCTATACAACTCGAAAATCTTTTTGCTCTCCTCAAATAGGTTCTTATCTCCTCCAACCATTGATAAGAGCCTGCATTCCCTAGCCTCATCACCACTTCCATAAACAGGAGACTCTAAATAGTTTACACCAGCATTTCTGAGAATCTTCATTGCTGCAATACTAGTTGATGGCACTACTGTGCTAGCGTTTATCAATAGTCCTCTTTTAAATCTGCCCCCAGAAGCTATGGCGGTAGCAACATCGAGTACAGCACTATCATCGGTAACAAAAACAATCACGGCATCGTTATCAGCTACAAGCTTCTTAACATCGTCATAGGCTTTCCCGCCTATCTCAGAAGCTATCTTTACTGCCTTCTCATAGCTTCTGCTATAAATATTTACATCTATACCCTTAGAAGAGAGGCATTTGGCTAGATTAGACCCCATTATACCTGTTCCTATAACCCCTATTCTCATAGTCTATGCCACCAATTAGGGTTTTTGTGTAGTCATATATAAAATTTTTAGTGTTGCTCCTTATGTAAAACAGCTCTACAGTGTTTTTAGGATTTCCCCAAGTTTCTTCTTAGCATCTTCTACACTTCTATACCCCTTAACCCTCTCAATAAGTTCTCTAAACATCTTCCCAAGATCCCTGTCTTGGAAGAGCATTGCCAAGCCCTCTTCAATAACGTTCTCATCTAGGTACACCATCTTAGCGGATACACCACCATCTATAACTATATTCACACCAGTTATCCATGATGCTTCATCAGATGCTAGAAAGGCTACTAGAGTAGCTATATCCTCTGGTCTCCCAACCCTTCCAGCAGGGTGCCACATGTGATCCAATGGTGATAGCCTAGACTCTTTTGGTGGGATCTGCCAAGCTGATGTATCTACCCAGCCAGGCGAGATGGAAACAACTCTTATGCCATATCTTGCAAGGGATATCGCTAAAGAGTGTGTCAACGCCACTAACCCACCTTTGGAAGCCGAGTACGGCTCTGTATTTGGCTCTGACTGAAATGCTCTTGTAGAAGCAATATTGATTATAACACCGCCGTTCATCTTCATATACCTAACAGCATGTTTCGAGCATAACCAGGGGCCAGTAAGATTAACATCTATAACCCTTTTCCACTCATCTAGTGACTGCTCCTCTAAACTCTTGCCATGGAATCCTATTCCAGCATTATTAACAAGAACGTTTATAGCTTTGAACCTTTTGTAGACAGTGTCCATAGCATCTCTAACATGCTCTTCATTAGATACATCAGCATATACAAAAATTGATTCTATGCCCCTAGAACCAAATATCTTAACCCTATGCTCACCAGCATCACTGTCAATATCTAGTATAGCTACTTTGCACCCCTCTAAACCCAGTCTATAAGCTATGGCAGCGCCTATCCCCCTAGCACCACCGGTCACAACACATACCTTTCCAACAAATCTGTCCATGCCCATATCTGATCAGCCAAAGATATTTTTCTGTAGATATCTAAAGTATATATCTGTATATAGATGAGAGCATTAAGCTAATGATGCTTATACCCCCCAACAAGCCTCATGATCAATAATTACACAGCTCTGAAAACAATTGAACAAAACATTTAGTATACCCTGACCATACCCTCGCATAGCTAGCTCTGGGTAATGTATGTCCCTGTTGCTTGCATTGGATTTCAGAACAAAAATTCGAAGTTAAAGAGAGGTTTTCAATGCATTTATGGTCTAAGGATCTAATTTTTATTTAATGCTAAAAGCCATAACTCTAAAACTGGTTTGCATCTAGATTAGCTTGGGCTGGGCATCCACAGGTATAGTGGCTTGCCCACGAACTCTGTTGATAAATAGCTTTCTAAGTTACTTGGTCCGCCAATTTTTATCTCAACACCTTTGATCCCAATATCTAAGCCTAGAAGCTGTTGTAGCAAGCCCTTTGGCTTCTCGATCTTTATAACTGGTGCCTGTGGAGATAGGCCAGCTAGTTGCCTAGCTATATTGACCGCGTCGTCTAGTGTGCCGACATAGTCTGCCAAACCCACTTTGACAGCGTCTTCGCCAAGGTATATCCTCGCCTGGAAAACTTCGCTATCGCTAATGTTTCTGTGTTCCCTGACCCTCTCTATGAATACCTGGGCAGTCTTATTGATGATGTCCTGCAGAATCCCAATCTCTTTTTGCGTCGGTGGCCTAAACGGGGATGTGATATCCTTGTACACACCAGATTTTAGCACAGTTACATTGACCCCGAGCTTATTGAGGAGATCCTCAATGTTAATGATCTCCATGACAGCGCCAACAGAGCCTACAAGTGCATGTGGATTCACCACAATTTTTTGTGCTGGTAGAGAGATGTAGTAGCCGCCACTAGCCAAAACCTCTGGGGAATAGACGACAACAGGCTTCGACTTGGCCAACCTCTTAATCAACTGGTATATCTCTTCAGATGCCGCCGCAGACCCACCTGGACTGTTAATTGATATGACAACAGCTTTTATAGATGGGTCAGAGAGGGCTTGATCTACATAGTACTTCACATCGGATGGTGTTATAGAGCCGCTTGAAACTATATTTAGAGAAGCGCTGCTATAGCTTATAGTCCCGCTGAGCTCTATCAATGCTACTGCCCCTATCCTCAGTCTCTCAATCTGCTGCATGAAAGACCATATGGTAACCCCCAAAACAATCGATGCAATAACAGCCATCGAAACTATTATAATTAGCAATGTCCTTCTCTTCATAAATAGCACCAAATACACTATGCAGTAGATAGATATATAAACATTTATTGTAGCGGTGAAGAAGTCGCCTAGGGCAAACAAATCCAAGTAAATTCAATAATTTATATATATCTGCTCTTCATAAACAATGTTGGTGTAGAGAGGTGTCTACACCAGCTGCTAGCCCATCATTGGCAGAGCCTCTACAGAAGATTAGATCAGTAGCACTGCTAATGGTGATAGGATACCTGCTCACCGGTATTGGAGACCTGATGATAGTGTTGTCAATGCCAACGATATTAGCAGCACCTGCAGCTCCACACAATGTACTACATGCAATATTTGGAAGCATTGTAGCTATAATCTTTTTGCTCATAGGATTTACAGTGATTTTGATTGGCTTGTATATGGGGTTGGTTCCAGGTGTTAGAAGGCTTTCCAAAGTCGATGACAGGTTCTCAACAGCTTCAACACTTATAAGAATTGGATATGTATGGGGAGTGATACTGTTAATAGTAGGAATTATTGTTGCTGTTATGGGGATCATCTTCTATCTCCCTGCCACTATGTCTCACGGTGGGCAATTCATTACAGGAGGAGCTCTTATGGCGCTAGCTGCCGGTATGGTTATAATAATAATTAGTTTGATACTTGTGATCCTAGGCTATATAGGGATTATAATACTTGCATTTAAATTTAATGATGTTGAACATGATGGTCTTTATCTAGCAGCTGGAATACTCTTCATACTAGGCATAATCATACCATTTGCAATGTTCGTAGCATGGATACTTATGTATATAGCCCTTGGTAGAAGCATTGAAAGACTTAAGACAACTCCACAACCACCCGCTCCAGCGTCAGCACCATCCCTGGTTTAAATTATAAAATAGATCACATTTTTAATCTATTAACATTATCCAATTCTTTAAAAGCCATTTTTCGGGGTTGAATATGCTTATTGGAGAGAGGAGCAGAGTTGTTGATTTGATAGAAAAACTTGTTATAATGCTGGTTCCAGACGATGTTGCGCATGGTATTGGTCACGTGTTAAGGGTTAGAGAGCTGGCTTTGGAGATTGCTAGCAGTATTGAAGAATCTGTTGATAGAGAGGTTTTGGAGTTGGTAGCTCTTCTGCATGATATTGGGAGGCTCTATAGTGATGAGGGACATGCTAAGAGAAGTGCAGAGATTGCTAGGATACTTTTAGAGCTTGCAAACTATCCAAAGGATAGAATAACCAGGGTTGTAGAAGCCATAGAATCTCATAGCTTTTCTGAGGGTAAAGAACCCAGAGCTATTGAAGCTAAGATACTTAGTGATGCTGATAAACTAGATGCTATGGGGGCGATAGGCATAGCAAGAGTCTTTTCACATAGCTGTAATAAAGGTAGATCACTTGAAGATAGCTTGAAGCACTTCTATGATAAGATTCTAAAGTTGCCGAAAATGATGTTTACTGAACCTGGAAAGAGGATGGCTATTAAAAGAATTGAAATTATTGAAAGATATCTCACAGAACTAAAGCAGGAGTTGAAAACAACAAATGCAATCATCTACAACCAACATGAAGATTCGCGTTTTAGGGAGAAAACCACCACATCATAAAGTCAGTATAACTATCGTTCAATTATGTAATCACATTTCTATAAACCTGCTCCAACACTCCTAAAGCATCTCAACTCACAGCTTTGAATGAACAGCTAAATTTTAGACATAAAGCATTTCATGCAACAAAAGTTATGGAATATATGGCGTATATAGCAATCGAATAAGTTAAGAAGTTTATAGCTTAGAAGAATTGATTTTATTCTCTCAAAGAATAGAATACCAATAACTATGACATATGAAATAGTGAGACAACATAAAGACAGCAGATTTTTATAATTATTTAAAGCCTTTTATCTATCAAAAATTTATATTGGTGCATTATCTAATTGCTCTACCCCCTTCTTTAAAAGCTTCAACAAGCTTTGTGAGAGTCAATTTACGAACAGTCTTTGTAATGTTTTCCGGAGTTCCAAACACAATGGCATTTGTAGGGCATGTAGCTATGCATCCAGGTTCCAGCTCTTGAGATCTAAGCTTTGAACAGAGATCGCATTTAACTACATGACCTATTGGCAAAAGCTCTGGTATTCCGAATGGGCATGCTATAACACATGATGTGCATCCTATGCATCTCATGGTTCTTGTTATTACGGCTCCATCCTTATCAAAGATAAGCGCCTTTGTAGGGCAAACTGTTACACAAGGTGCTTTGGTGCAGTGGAAACATGATATAGGTTTTCTTAATCCGCTTTCGATTTCGTATAGTCTTATGAATGTGGCTTCATCGTCGTGCAGGAATCTGCAAACCTCTTCGCATGTGTAGCAACCAATACATCTATCATATAATATAAATCTTCTTATCCCAATCTCTTGAATGATAGAGGAGGGTTTGTTGCTCATACAATCACCATCAAAGCTTTCCATAACTCAGATAACTACTAATACTTTTTCCTGCTCTAAGACCACCGCTAAAAGCTTTGCCTATAAATGTTGGTCCGGTAACAACATCTCCTGCAGCAAAAACATTTGCTTTGCTTGTCTGATGATATCTATTAACAATTATTCTACCTGATTTATCTGATGATACCGATGTGTATTGTCCCATGAATGGAGGTGTAGGGATCTCTCCAACCGCAAGTATAACCAAGTCCACTTCTATAACAAATTCAGAACCTGGTATTGGTATTGGCCTTGGCCTGCCAGTTTCATCTGGTTCACCAAGCCTCATCTTCACAAACTCAACACCTGTTGCAAAACCATTTTTAGATATTATTTTCGTTGGTTGGAGAAGCTCCATCCACTTAACACCTTCTCTAATCAAGCTGTTTATTGTGTATACCCCTGCGGGAGCCTCGAAAATAGTTCTTCTATAGACCATGAAAACCTCTGCACCCGTCTCCAAAGCCTTTTCAGCTGCGTCAACAGCTGAGAGACCTGCTCCAATCACCACAATCCTGTTTCCTTTTGGTGGTTTCTCTGATACAAGCCCCTCTTCATATATTCTCCAATGATATAAATATTCGAGGGCTGAGAAAACGTTTTTGCTGTCCTCACCCTCAACATCAAGTTTCCTTGAGCTCCACGTTCCAGTAGCAATTAAGACAGCTTTATACTTCTCAACTATATCCTCAAGCTCAACAACATTTTTAACAAATTCATCTCCTTCATCATGTCTCTTCTGCCCTTTTGCAAAAACCTTTGTGTTAAAGTAGAATTTAACTGACATCCTATCTCTAAGATCCTCAACACCCTCAATAATGTTGTCAGGATAGATCCTGTAACTTGGTATAGCAAACATCATCATGCCTCCTGCATATGGAAGTTTATCATAGACGTCAACTTCAAAACCCTCGCATGCAAGATATCCTGCTGCTGCTAGACCCGCTGGCCCTGCACCTACAACAGCTACAGAACCTCTTTTTCCTCCACCTTCCCTGCATAGGAATGCAAATCTCATACAATTCACCTCTAAACTATTTTCAATCACTCTACAAAAATCTTTATATATTCATTCTCTTCAATTTCTATATTTGCAATCCCCTTAATAGCTTCTTTATTTCCATTAGATGATGTTATTAATGCATATCCCCTTTCGTTTATATCTTCCAGGATTTCTCTTGAAAGTTTTTCTAAATCCATCTCCACGACATCTCTGCATACAGCTATAGGGGATGTAATGTGTCTTGGCAGTAAAATTGGCAGGGGCTCACGCTCAACCTCTTTACATATTACAATTCTTGCTTTTTTCATGCCTTTTTCCTCACATAATGAACTTTTTGTTTTACAAGCCCTAGGAGGAGGGCAACTCCATATATAATAGCTTCTGGTCTTGCAGGACAGCCAGGGACATAAACAATCTTATCTATTTCTACTCCAAGCTCATGCAACTTATCTAAGATTTTGTAGAAGCCTCCTATAGTTGAATATGATTCAAACCATATATTTCCGCCCACAGCACAGGAACCTATTGCAAGAACTAGTCTAGGTCTTGGCATAGCCCTCAAAGCTTTTACAACTCTTGGAAGAGTCTTTATTGTTATAGGGCCTGTCACTAAGGCTAAGTCAGCGTGTCTAGGGCTTGCAACAAGTTTAATACCGAATCTCTCAACATCAAACCACGGCGTTAAAACATCTAGAATCTCTATGTCGCATCCATTACAACCACCCGTATTGATGTGGTAAACCCAAATGCTTCTCTTAATTCTTTTAAGTGCTTTCTCTAAATCCTCTTTACTAAAGCTAGAGATTGTTGTAATATCCATGGATTTTCTACCTTCCACCCGTAAATCTCTTTAGAATTTCTAATCTTCTGCAATTCGGACACAGTTCAGCAATGTCGTCTGGTAAAGCCTCTACCTGGCTTCTAACCTTATTCAAAAGCTTTGTAGACACAAATGTTGCCCCACATTTAACACATTTCTTCAGTTCATGTTCAACATCTACATTGAGTTCACTTAGATTTTCAGATGCAAGCTCGAATTCCTTTGTAATGGCTATAGCTTTTTCAGGACATATATCAGCACACATACCACAGAATATGCATTTACCAACAAAGTATCTTAGTATAAGCGTCTCACCTTCTCTAATGAGAGACAGTGCTTTAGGTGGACAAATTCTTGTGCATGCCCCACACCCAGTACACTTCACTGGGTCAACTTCTATAGCACCTCTAAACGACTCTGTTATGAGAGGTCTCTCAAATGGGTATTTTCTTGTAACAGTGCCTACCTTTAATGCTATGGGAATTATTTTTACGAATTTCACCATAGCTTTAAACACCAAATCTAAATTTATTTGATATTACAAAAAGGGGCACCTCCTTAATACTCCCCCTATTAATTTCTATAACAAGAGCCCTATCTGTACATGAAAAACATGGGTCGATGCTAGCAATTGTTATTGGGGCATCTGCAAGCTCTGAATCTCTAAGCATTATGGGTACAGCTGGAAGGTTTTGATATGTTGGTGCCCTAACTCTCCATCTATATGGAGAGTATCTACCTGTTATAAGAAAGTGTATTACCTCTCCCCTAGGTGCTTCAACACTTCCAATACCAATTTTATATGGCTCTGCATCCCAATTCTCTACAGCTATAGGGCCTTTGGGTATTTTATCTAGAAGCTGTCTAACTATGTCTATACTTTCGAAAACCTCGTCAACTCTAACAAGGGTTCTGGCCATGTTATCGCCCTCGCTATAGACAATAACATCAAATGAAACATGTTTGTATGCTGCATATGGATAATCTTTTCTGACGTCTCTTGGGACTCCAGAGCCTCTGGCAGTTGGGCCGACGAGCGAGAGTTTTTGGGCTTCGCCTTTCGGAAGCAGTCCTGTGTCTCTAAGCCTAGACTTGACTTGGGGTACTGAAAGCGCAACATCTATAAATGTTTTAAACTCTTTCTCTACATTGTCTAAAACATTTAGACACTTCCTAATCTTATTCTCGTCTATATCTCTTCTAACACCACCAACAATATTTATCCCATATGTTTTCCTGCTACCAGTCAAAAGCTCTGCTAAAACCATGACCTGTTCTCTAATTCTCCATGCATGCATAAAGCCTGTGTCATAGCCTAGAAGATGGAGGGCTACCCCAAGCCATAGGAGGTGGCTGTGTATTCTCTCAATTTCTAGAATAATAGATCTTATGAAATGAGCTCTTTCAGGAACATCTATTTTAAGTGCGTTTTCAATTGCTTGGCAATATGATGTTGAGTGCACAAAGCCACATATACCACATATTCTCTCAGCAAGAAACGGAACTTGATCATACTTCATATTTTCTCCAAGCTTCTCAATACCTCTATGAACCATGAAGCCAACATATCTTGCATCAACAACTCTCTCACCTCTAACATAAAGCTCAAAGTATTCTGGCTCGTGTAATGCTGGGTGATAGGGGCCTATAGGGATGATAACAGCCGCTTCAGCCTCAACCTTTTTCGCATATTCGAAAACAGGTTTGTATAGCTTCTTCAAATCCTCTATCCCATACTCCTTCCTTAGAGGATACACCTTATCTGGCCAGTCATCAGGTAAAACAAATTTATGTAGCTTTCTACCCTCAAAATCTATACCCATGAGATCATGGGCTTCTTTCTCATACCAGTCAACAGCTTTAACAATATCTATGAGCGTTGGTGCGGATGGGCTATTTTCAGATAGAGGAATTTCTACAATAATTGTGTGGTGAAGAGAGTCAACACCAAAAACATAATATAGCTTAAAAAAGCCATTAACTTCCCTCTCATCAGATGCTGTCATAGTCCTTAAATAAACGTTTTCTAGCTTCATCAACTCTTTGATGACATCAACTAGCTTATCTCTAGAAACAAATACTCTTGTAAAATCAGGTTTACGCTCTAAGACCTCAGCTCCCAAGCCCCCAACATTTTTAATAACTTTGTCTAATATGTTGCTATTATCATATAGATATGAAGTTTGTGAAAACATATACGCCAACCCACATTAGAATAGCTAAAAGATATATAAAGAAGACTGTTTTGAATGCTATATCTATTCTCGATCTTCCCAACATTATGCTTACAATAGCAAATAATAGAAATAGAAGTATTGTGAAAATATGTAGTAGAAGGAGATATATGAAAGGATTAGTCAAATAATTTTTGAATATTGCTAAAGCTAAGGATATTGGTATAGATGCAAAAACATATCTATCTAAAGTGTGGCTATATAGATATAAGCCTAGAATAGGTCCAGAAAACTCTATTATAGACCCAGAAGCAAGTTCTGGCTCGGCTTCATGTAAATCATATGGGAGCCTCTTACCAGCGACGAAAACAGAGATTAGGAGGGGTATGAATGAAATTATGAAAAGAGTTATACCTCCAAGACTAGTTAGCATAGTTAGTGCAGATAGCGTGTAGAATGTGATGAAACCTACCTCATTTCCTATATTAATTGTTAAAGCTCTAAACGTTCCTATAAATGAAAATGGATTCGAAGATATTGTATATACTAGTGTATTGAGAATGTGCGTAGAGATTGCCAAAACTATTGTTGTAGCTATAAAGAAGATGTTTATGTTTTGAAAAGCTAGATGTGCAGAGATATAGACTCCTATAAATAATAGTAATGTTATGGTCATGGAAAGAATAATTGTTGCGACTTTTACATTTAATGCTGCTACAACTTCTTTAGACATCAACTTTAATATGTCATACCAAGTTTGTAAAACTGTTGGAGGACCAACTCTACTTTGTATATCAGCTCTTATCTTACGCTCAATGCCGTCTAGTAGAGGTGGTAATAGAGAGTATAGAATAAGTGAAATAATAGCTATTGATATAAGCTCTAATGCATTAGCCATGCCACCATCACTACAACAACTATTGATATAACTGATAGAATTTGAAGAAGAAGTGATTGAACTGATAGGGAATCCTCTAATGAGCATTGAAGTCTTTGCATGCTAATTGTAGTGTTCTTCATAAAGTTAATAATATTATCTTCTCTTTGCATATTAATTGTAATGGTCTTCATAACTGCCTTCATAAAGTTAATAATATTATCTTCTTTAGATAAAATGTCATGAAGCTTTAATGCGAAGTTTATCACATAGGATAATATATGTCTATTTCGCTGTTTAAGTCTCACAACTCTATGCTTTAAAGCATCGACAATTCTATTAATTATAGATGCAACTGTGTAGCTCAAGGCATTTCGCCTCCAAGCCATATACTATCATATGAAATCCTTTTTACACGTGTATGCACATAGGTAATTGTTAATATAAATAAAGCTGTGCTAAAAGCTATGGCAAGCACAATTTCTGCAGTTATTGCGATGTTTAGAAGAACAGGAATTAAAGGAGCCATGGCTATGCCCAGAAAGCCTGGTATAAACTCCCATTTAATAATACTACTTGCATTTTTGCTAACTTCAATGTCCTTTGCTTTCCAAGAGCCCCAGTAAACAGCTAGGTATTTAACTCCATATATAATTGCCAATGCTAATGCAACAGCTATTGTGGCTAACAATAGTGTTCCACCAACAACATTTTTTATTAGAAACTCTATAGACGATAGAATCAAAAGAAGTTTTGCTATAAAGCCAATTGTTGGTGGAACACCCATTAGAGAAAGCATTGATGTTAAAGCTGATGTAGATGCTTGTGGAATAACCCTTGATAAACCACCTAACTTCTCAATTTCTCTAGTGTGAGTAGTAACTTCAACGGTACCAGAATTTAGGAATAGAGCTGATTTGAAAAGAGCATGAGCAGTTATGAGTGTGATAGAGGCGGCAAAGCATATTGGGCTATTAGTCAGCTTATATAGCATTGTAGAGATTATCATTAAACCTGTATTCTCTATGGTACTATATGCTAAAATTCTTTTAATATCTGATTGAGCTATTGCTTGAAGACCTCCATAGACAGCTGATATGCCACCTAGAATGAGGAAGATTATGGGGGTTGTAGATATGTCGATGGCGGGGAGAATTCTTAAAATTCCATATAACCCCATTTTAACCATTATGCCAGATAAAATTGATGATGCTGGTGCAGGGGCAAGGGAATGTGCATCTGGTAGCCAAAAGTGGAGGGGGGCTATAGCAGCTTTGGCAGAAAAGCCTAGCAGAATTATAATTGATATGTATGATGGCATAGAACTTATCGTATCTTGGATTTGGGTAACCGGTAAAGATATAGCATTTGAAAACCCTATAAGAACTGCTAGATAGGCTAGCAACGTCATTAAAGCTAAATCCGCTGGAACCATAGAGACAACAAGATATCTTAAACCAGCTCTCAACGTCTCTTCCTTAATCTCATAGACAATTGCGAAAAATCCGACAATTTCAGCAATAAGCCAAGAAATTATGAAAAGCATTATATTGGGAGCAATAAATGTTATGTATATAGAAAATGCGAAAAGGTCTATAAGTATGTGAAGATCTGATGAACCATATTTCAAAACTTCATATAGATTAGTGTACATAGATGATGAAAATCCTACTATGAGTGATAGAAATGCAAATAAGAATGAAGTTAAATCAACATATCCATAGATAAACCCTGTAATAAGTGCAGAGAGCATAGCTGCATAGCCAACAATTCTAAGCAAGCTCTTTCTAATGTAACCCCCCACAATGACAGGTATGAAGGCAACCAAAGAAGCTATTAATACGATATATTGAGATTTGATTAATTCTATCATGGAATTCCACCCATAAATTTTGCTATATCTTCAACAGACTTGATATACTGTTTAATGCCATTAACACTTGAAACAATTTTAGCGTTACTTATTAAAAAGCTGTATAGTGTTCCCTGTATGAATAATATTCCCAATACTACAAGAATCGTAGCCATTGATAAGCATAAATGTGTTGGAAGTGATATATCGGCTTTCTCAATTTTTGAAGGCTTTAGTATGAATAAAGCATAAATTAGTTTGAAGTAACCTATTGCTGTAATTCCTGAAATCACTATTATGGAAATGGCATAGAATATAAAACCTCCGTTAATCATTGATAAGAAGAGCATGTATTTACTGAAAAACCCTGCTAGTGGAGCTACCCCCAATAAACTTAGAGACCCTATTGCAATAGCTATTGAGATCCCTGGATAGATTCTTCCATAGCCATATAAATCCCTTATTCTTCTACTTCTTGCAGTTGTAGCTAGTGTACCAAGACCTATAAACAGCATAGATTCGCCAAATGCATGTGTAATACTGTGGAATAGCAGTGCAGCAACAGTTAATGCAATAGCATCTTCGTTTTGATTTGATGCAAGTCCCGCCATAACAATAAATAACAGTCCTATGTGGCTTATTGTACTATAAGACAAAAACCTTTTAACATCTTTTTGAATAGTCATTAAGAGACCTCCTAACAACCCTGTTAAAAAGCCTAAGAAGCTTAGCATATATAAGATTATGTCTCTAAATGGAATGCTCCACAACTTGAATAAGAGGATCGAGCTATAAGGAGAGAATATAGTGATAAACAATCTAAGAATTCCATAGGCCCCAACTTTATCAACAACACCTGCAAACATTGCTGAGGCAGGTGTTGGCGCTTCTGTATATGCACTTGGAAGCCAGTAGTTATTTGGAAAGAGACCGGCTTCGAAAGTTAAAGCCCATAGCATAAATGCTAAAGCCATTGCAGAAGCCAGTTGTATATTCCCAAAACATATTCCATCTCTGCAAACACCACTCCATGTACTAAGCATACGGGCTTCTATATTATTTGATTTGCTAGCAATGTCAGCCATATTTAGTGTTCCAAATGATAGATAGAGATATGCAACGCCAAAGAGAAAGAATGTTGTTGCTAAAACACCTATAAATGAATAGCTTGCAGCAGCTTCAATAGCCCACCTCCTCTTCTTAAAGAATGCCACTAAAACATAAGATGAAATTGCCAAGACTTCTAGCATTACAAAGAAGTTGAATATATCGCCTGTATAGATACATCCAGTCACCCCAGCTATTAGCAAAAGCAAAAGTGTTGATAGCCACGTAGGCCCATCAACAACTTTGAAATACCAGAAACAGTATATCGATGTTATTAAAGCAATAGATGTTGCTATAACACCATAGATAGCATTAATAAAATCAACTGTATATACAATGCCTATTGGAGGCGGCCAGCCACCAAATGGATATACAACAACACCTCTATCAATAACATCAAGTAGAATCTTTATAGAGAATAGAAATATAGATCCAGTTGCAACTAGTTGAAGTGTTGCAATAAGCCATCTACTTCTTATGAAAATAGACACAATAGGTATTAGAACAGCTATGACTGCTGGTACAAATGGAATTAAACTGACTATATGGTTGTACACTCTACATCACCTAATCAAATATCTTCTTTGCATAGTAATCAAATGTTTGTGCAATTTCTTTGTAGCATTCCAAAGGTTCAACGCTTTTAACATATATCCAATTAACATATAGAATACCCTTCTCCTTATCGATATCCACAACAACAGTACCTGGAGTATTAGTTATAGATATTGAGACTAGCATTATGCCGTGATCTGATCTAGATTCTATTGGAACTCTAACAATCCCTGGTTTAATGGGCATTTTAGGTGACAAGCCTATTTTAATAACATCTAAGTGAGATTTAACCTCATCAACTATAAAATATCTAATTGTGTATCTAATCAAATATAAGAATCTCTTAATGTCGAGGCTCTTTCTCCAATCCTCTACAAGCATCGAGGCTAATGCAACACCAGATAATATTGCTACAAAAGCTCCTGTTACAATATCGTATAACGTAACAGCCCCTGTGTAGATAATATAGATCACAAATGCTACTATAATTGGGGTTACGGCTTTAGCTAAGCTCTTCACTTATTGCCACCCTCTTCAGCACTCCAATTATATCAACATCAACAGTTCCGAAATGTCTATAGAGATGAAGGATCACAGACGCTAGAAAAACATTTGCAGCTAATCCTATGACTATAGCTGTTAACACAAGTGCTTGTGGCAACGGATCTACAGCTCTCATCATAAACTGTTTGAGATCTTCTTCAGTAGGGCTCCAATTTAGAAGAACAGGTGGTTGAATAAGACCAGCTCTCCACAATCTATACCCATCTAATATCATAAATGTGTTTATAGAGTCTTGCAAAATGGTTAAAGCAATAAATTTTTTAACTAGATTTGGCTTTGAGAGAACACCGTATATACATACACCAATGTTTATGTACAAAGAAACTATTGTAGCTACAAACATAATTGTCTTAATATCCATAGTCTTCACCAATTAAAACCTCCTTCGATGTTTCTTCAGTATATAGAAGCACTTTAAATGCTATGAAAAACGCCATGGAGACTGCTATACCTTCAAACAAGTTTAGAAACCATAGTGAGCCTCCCATAAAAACGTCGAGTATGCTTGAGGGGTATGAGAAGGTGGTATAGGCTTTTACCTGGTTTTGAAATATAAATGCATTGCCAAGAGATATTATGAGAGGTGCTAGAGCTGTTAATGCTATTCCAATGATGCTCAAGTTTCTAAGCATTATGGCCTTCTCGTAGGTTATCTTTGAGTAGTCTACTAAGATTCTTGAGAAAACAACTATCGCTAAGACTGGGGCAACTGCTATTATAGATCCTCCCTGGAAACCCCCACCAGGCGTTAGCATCCCGTGGAGAACAGTAGATGCCCCAACAGCAACAATGCCAAGCATTGCTATGGCTGTTGCTTTCTTCACAACAATACTCAGCCCCTCACCTTTGGACCTATCAGGCTTTCTAACAACTTCTCTATACAATGCCAAACAACCTATTATAGCTGTATAAAAGACTATTGTTTCATAGAATGTATCCAAACCTCTATAATCCCAGACAATAGCCGTTACAGCTTCTGGGGAAGCGGCCCACAAACTTTTATTGTATATATCCAATGTAAAGTATAGATACGTTTTTGCAAGGTCTCTAACATCTATTGGTGGAAGAGGCCCTATAGCACCTAAAAGCGTTGGTATTAAAATAAGTGCTATTGTGATTATCGGTAAGGATACGAAGACTACATCTCTATACCTTCTCATATCTCCCAACCTTCTTCACAAGAACAAGTGTTATTAGAGGTAGAAGACCAACGGAAACAGCAACATAGACTAAGACTATGTCGGGAGACATTAAGAGATAAAGTAGAAATGCATATAAAGTACTTTGAACAGCTGAAAAAATAGTTGCTTTCACAAGATCTTTAGTTATGATAGCCAAGACCACAAATATCACTGAAAGTATTGCTGCAATCCCCATCGCAACAAATATTATATCCTCTGTTAAAGAAAACACTCCATTCAACAACTTTTCTCACCAAGATCCTCAGCAAGATGATCAACATGGCAAGGACGTAAAATAGCTGCTTTAGATTTGTATGCAGCTCTTGCAATAGCGTGACTTCCAGCACCACCTAAAATAAATGTGAAGAATGCTGTAACAAAAGAACCTCCAGCTAAAAACCATCTGTATTGCCCTAGAAATGGTGAGCCAAGGGCTATAAGTCCTGCCCCAATCATTGGAACAACAGCTCCTCCAATACTCCCAATGGTAAGTGCATGAAGTCTAACAAAAAAGTTTGGAAATCTAAGCATGAGAATGGCTGCTACAAAATCGCAGAAAAGACCTATTGCTATAAGAATCTGGCCTACAACAATAAGAACTATGTCTATGAGACTCAAATCCATTAGTTAATCACCAAACTCTTTATACTCTAAATACTTTGCAATATAAATATCAAGAGCATATATCCATAGAGATAAAACAATAGCGCAGATAATTAGTATAGGAGATCTAAGTAAAATACTTAAAATAACGAAAAATGCTGCAAGATCGTAACCAAGTGCATCAACACTTATAACCATATCTGGTATTGTAGGCCCTTTAACGATTCTAATGAGGTATAGAGAGAAAGACACAATGTAAATAGCCATGGAAACTGTTAAAAATGTTGTGATCCATGACTCTAAATCAAACAAAATAAAACACCGTAAATGAAATCTCTCGGAGTTCCATACCAAAGAACACCTATATAAACTTTTATTACTTTCAATTTTTATAGTTTTAACGTTGAGAAGAACTAGTTGATCATCTATAATGCTCTTAGTGTATCACCTATCATCATCTATATAGCATCCTTGACATGGCTTGGGAGATGCTTAGAGGTGATTAGATTGTGGCTGCGTAATGCTATGTCTAGAGCGTTCTATGAGTATCAAACCTATTGCCAAGAGTACAATGCTCGCTACGACCAACACCACAATATTTTCTCTTATGCGTATTGAGCTCAAAGAAGCTATGATTGCAGCGATAATGAATAGCATAAAGAGCACACCTACAAAAATGAACACAAGACCTAATATGATCAGAACTGATTTCGCTGGCTCTGTGGTGAAGCTTGGGGCATATGTTTTGCACTCTCCTTTCTCATCTTCTTCAGGTATTATAAGACATACTATGACATAACCAAGTATTAGTATTGGTGCAAAAAGAGAGATGACTATGGTTATCAACCTAACAATATTTGAGTCAACATTAAAGTATTTTCCGAGACCACCACAAATACCGCATAATACCCTATCCTTTCTAGATCTACAAAATCTTCTACTAACAGCCATTATCCTCCCCGCTAATTGTCATAATAAATGTTTAGACACTATTTAAAGATATCGATTGAATAGCAGACGCAAATCTTTTAGAATTTTAGTTATTAGTTAGTATTAGTTAATAATTATGGCTAGAACCGATTATGAGTTTATCATCAATGGCATAATTAGTATTACAGACATCGAGGCTCTGCTTATGCCAGGTGTATTATATGCATTTACTGCATTTTTTTGTGGTTATCATAGCCTCCGCTGCTTCATCTAGGAAATTTATGTGCAATAAAATAACATAATAATATAGTTAAATTTATTTTAGTCGAAGGCTTGGAGTTTTCTATTATATGTTGTTTATTGTCTCACCTGGTTTTGTGATCACTTTGACGGCTTTCATAATATCCTCATCTGGGATTTCCTTGAATTCGAATTCCTCTAAGTTTATTGGAAAACCTACTCTATAGCCAAGCTCCATAATCCTAATATCCTTCTCCAATACACGACCATACCCTATCTTAAACCTTAATCACAAAGGGCTGTAAACCCATTATGAAGATGTCTGCACTATTACCTCTTCTAACTTTGCCGATAGATTGAGTAGAATGCCCAATTATTTGATATAGTCTTTTTCTGACCGTACACAAGTCTTTTGTTGATAAAGCATACGTCTAGAAAGCAATGATAGCTCCAGTAGAACAAATACAAGAAGCTTTTTAGGGAATAAATTTTAATTTTATTTGGTAAATAGGAAGGTGGTATCTAAAATGAAACAGATTATCTATACAGGGAAAGCGCCTAAGCCAATAGGCCCATATTCACAGGCTATAAGGATTGGCCCCTGGCTTTTTGTCTCTGGGCAGATACCAATTGACCCCACAACAGGCGAGCTTATTGATAGGGATATAGAGTCTCAGACGAGAAGGGTTTTGGAAAATGTCAAGGCTATTCTCGAAGAGGCTGGGTTTACACTAGAAGATGTTGTTAAGGTAACAGTCTATCTTGTTGATCTAAAAGATTTTCATAAATTCAATGAGGTATATAGCCAATATTTCAAAGCAAATCCACCTGCAAGAACAACTATACAGGTAGCGGCCTTGCCGAGAAATGCTAGGATAGAGATAGATGTAATAGCTTACAAGCCAAGTTAACTATTGAGCGATGAGAAGCCTAGTCTCGCAGCACTGTTTCTTCCTAGGCGTTCATTTCAAACATTTTATATAATTTCATGGTCGTGCCCAGAGGGATCTCCTAGCCCATTCCACGGGCTCGTGGATAGCTGTCGAGCCCAACGCCACGGGGCCTCATCTAGGCTTAACTCGCTTAGGCTCGGAGCATTGCTCCCATTGCCTAGGCAGGCTCATGTTCTCAATAAATATTATTGACCATCAACCCATATAAATCTTTCCTCTAAACATCAAAAAGATCTTAGCCACGATTAGCTGGGGGCCTTAGTCAGGTACTCTAACCACCCACTATAGGAGGCTGTTGCGCGGTAAGTTTATCTGCTTATGGAGTATAGTATGTGAGCACCCCGCGCAGTTTTTGTTACTATAGCCACAGCTTCAACGCATTTCGAATATGCCTCTGCCATTGCATTGGCAATCTCCTTTGCGTGGCTCTCATCTCTGGCTAGTGCTATTATGCTTGGGCCTGCACCACTTATAGCAACGCCTAGCCCATTAGTCTTTTTTGCTGCTGCCTTAACCTCGTTGAAGCATGGTATTAGCTTTGCTCTTGCTGGTTCTACTACTTCGTCTAACTCCATCAATTTTCCAAAGGTCTCTAGATCACCTTGCATAGCAGATGTCACCATAACTGCTAGTCTACTCCAATTAGCTACTGCCTTGCGTAGATCAATAGTCTTTGGAAGAACCTCTCTCATGGCCTTTGTCTTCCCCTCTCCAAAAATGTTCTTAGTAGGCATTGCTATAGCGAACCAGGCATCAAAATCAATTCTCTTCACAGCAAGACCTTTATCAAGAATAGCGAGAGCAACAAGCTTTCCAAGAACACTAGCAGCAACATTGTCAAAGTGAGGTGTGCCAGCGGCATAACCCTCTGCAAGACCAGCGATGTAGGCAAGATCGCTTGGGCCAAGATCAAGTGAGAAGAGATTTGATAAAGCAACAATAGTTGCGGCTGCAGATGCACCACTACTTCCAAGACCAACACCTATTGGAACCCCCTTGAAAAGCTTGATAACAACATCAACATTGCTTGCAAGTTCATGGCCAAGATAATTCTTCAAAACCTCGAAGACACCAACGACGGTAGTTGGATTCTTGACATATTCTGCATAGGGGCCTCTAACCTCTTCGACAACTATCTTTCCAGACCCCCCACTCTCGACCCTGGCCTCAACCTCATCATAAAAAGCATCGAGTGCGACTGCCAAGGCATCGAAACCCGGCCCAAGATTAGCGGAGCTACAATAAGCCCTAACCCTAACACTCCTCACAATACATCACCAACCTGTTTATCACGCTTCATAGATTTACATACATTGTTAGGCATAGAAGATTAAAAATTATTTAGATTAAACTATTTCAAAAATTATGAAATTGTTACCCCAACATAATATTGTTAAAAATCTTTTGGCTATCGCAACATCCATTGCAGAGTGTGGTCCAGGGCATGATCAGAACAAATTTTTATTTTGGTTCATGCGAACATAAGTGGGGTGAAAATGAGTTTGTCCTTGTGTTTGTCGTCGACTGTAAGTAGAATGGTGTTGTAGTAGCTTACGAGATTTACGCATCTGATGAAGAAACATGTAAAAATGTTAAGGATATGGTTGAAAAGCTTCAGCCCGAGCAGCTGGTTGGTGTGGCTAAAGAGTATGGGGGATGCATTATCGAATCTGAAGATCCTCTTGTCATAGTTACTAAGGATAGAAAGACTAAGGTTGTTCTTAGGCCAGGCAACTTAATGGCTATGACCTTCTGGGGGATGACAGTCTCTATAATAAAGCAACAATGTGAATAACATAATTAGTGTTTAATAATGGATTACCCATAGAGACTATATACAAGGTCTCAGCATTTTTATGCACAATTCTCTTTTCAGAGAATGGTTCTGAGCATATGTAAAAACCAGAATACGAAGGAGTAGCCATGGTTGCCGTGTTCACATCTAATAGTGGAATAAAATGCTGAAATACGTGAGTAACCTCTAGGCAATTCTATGATTGTCCTCAATTTTATTTGGCTAGTCTGGCTATCTCGTCTCTGCAACTTCTCAACTCCATTTCTGTGGCTATGAATGGGTCTTTTTCTCTTCTCCAAATGAAAACCTTTTTTGAAAGACCGTTAACAAGGCTGTATCTAAACCTTATTATAATATCTGATAGTCTCATCAGCGCTGTTCTAATATCTGTGTTGACATCGGCTGATGCTATTATCGTTAGTATGTTTTTGCTCTTTAGATAGTTGAGAAGGTTGTACATAACCTGAAAATGCTTTGGCTCTAGCGATATCGCTAGAATGTCTAGTGCATGGAGTATCACCATATCTGGTTTGGTATGCTCTACAAGCTCTATTAGCTGTGCTAGAAGCTCAGATGACGAGAGAGAGTATGGGTTAAAGCTTTTGAAAACAATGTTCTCATCAACAAAACTCTTTGCATAGCCAGTCTGTATCCCAAACTGCGCCACACTATTGATGATGGTATCGCGGATCGTTTTAGGTGACGCCCTAAAGCTTATCAGAAGCGACTTAGCTTTGTTAACCAGCATATAACCATATATTAGCAGGAATAGATCTGGGGGTCTTGCATAGAGTGGATAGAGGAAGAGGATTATGTGACCCCTTCGAACAACGCCAATGGTTGTGTCGAGTAGTTTACATGGATTCTTAACAGCCTCTCCTTCAGCAGGCAACTCCTCTAACACAATTGGTGTGTATATCTTCAACCCGGTATTGGGTATTATTGCGAACGGCAACTCAGCTAGTGTTAGTGGCGAGCCACGTATTTTTCTAAACTCCATAATTCTAACCAGCTTTCCATCCTCTATCCTATGCTTGAGAATAACAACAGCGTCAGCTACGAATTCGAGCGATCCAAGCCCAAGCTGATCAACACCAAAGGGAAGCTCAGCCACTAAAACAGCAAGACCATTGATCTGCTTGGTCAGCTCATAGAAGTAGTTCTGTAGCCAAAGCCCTTTTAGACTCGTCTGAAACAGCCAGCAGCATGGAGTTGATAGAATCAACAACTATGATCGTTGGGCTAAAGCCGATAACAATACTGTTTATGTGCTCAACAACTTTTTCAACATCTAAAACAATCGGGAGTTTTGTGAATGTTAACAGCCCCTTCTCCTCAGCTAATCGAAGATCCATTCCAACCCCGGCCATATTCCTGAAAAGCTTCTCCTTGTCCTCCTGAAAAGATATGTACAAGCATCTATACCCCCTCAAAGTGTTTGCATAGCAAATAGTTGATGCAAGCGTTGTTTTTCCAGCTCCTGGATGGCCAGCAACAACAATCGTCGCTGGAGGCTCCAAAGCATTTTTAAAATACTTGTCAAGCACATCAACACCAAAGACTATACTACCCAAAAACACCACCACACAACACTAAAGCCAGATTATAAGAAAGCTAATATATATCTTTTCATGTCTCACATATCTCATTATAGTTAAGCATTACCTTGTGCTGGAAAGTCATTTTCAAAACTTTTCAACAGCCTAATCATTTTCAGCATAGGTATAGCTGCATAATGATGAAATAGGATTAAAAATAAGATTAAGCACTAGAATATTCTACATATATTCTGACCATTAGCTAATCTTGTCTCAGATATGGCTATATACCTATCTTCTGGTTCTTCTAGCTCCCATGTCTCTATTTTCTTAGTAGGCTCTTTAGAAGGCATTGATTAGTTCTCGAAATAGGGAAATGCCTCAAGGCAGGCAAGGTAATGCTCGTATTCCCCAATAGTGTTACCTAGCTCCTCCTTTACCTCGGGTGGAAGCCTCTTCTTGTAAGTATAAATCCTGTGGCTCATCTTTATTATGAGCAGAGCTATTGAAATGTATCAGGCTGTGATACAGAGATTCTTAAGATAATTGTTAAGGAGATGTCAAAGACCAAGATAGTGCTTCTCGAAGGGAACTCGGCTTATACAGAGTTATCAAGAAAATTGTTGTAGAGAAAAACATGCAGGTAATGCCAGAACTATACATAGTTAGAATGACCGTTGTAGCACCCTACGGACTAGCTAGAATGGAGCCAATATCCAGCTTAATGCTTCTATCAGAAAATGATGGGGAGTTCCAGTAGGTATTCAAAGTATTATCTCCAAATTTATAGGAGAAGAGTTATCTATAAGTTGTTAAAGCGCATAGTAATATTATAGCTTTGTTTTTGCTGAAGCTAATTATCTCATTGTAGTCTGACATTTAAGTTGTCGATAAAATTCTTGGTCTGCTCGTAGGAGGAGAACGGAAAAAGACTAAGAAGATAGATGTTAAAAGGAAGAAGGAGATAATTCTGGGTGAGTTTTACTGGGGGTTGTGTTAAGTAAAATTAAAATATTGCTTGAGGGGATTTGTGATGTATATACCTTGATTTAATGAGTTGTTCCCTGTATGATTAAGCTAAGTAGCTTCTGTGTAGAGGAGGCTAAACAACTTGGTTCATGGAGTGATCTCTTTTTCATTAATTAAATTTTTATTGATATCTAAATAAAAAATTAAGTGAAAATTATTAAAGACATTATTTATGCGTTCTCTTTTATCCATGCTGAGAGCTTGTCTATCATTTCAACATCTTCGTTTTTGGTATGTTTTGTTAGGGGTGTTGCTATCAGGTATACTAATGCACATATTGTGAAGCCGTAGAGGAGTTCTGGGGGTACTATAAATCTTGTTGGGTTACCTGGAACAGGATATTTCACGAACATTCCTATTATGTAGACCAGAACCCCTGCAACCATGCTTAGAACAGCTGATGTTGTATTGGACTTCTTCCAGAAAAGACCTCCTAGCACAGCAGGAACTGTGAATCCCATGAAAGCCATAGCATATGAGAATATTAAACCAACAGGTAGCTTCAACACTAATGCAATTAACAGTCCTGTTAAAGCGCCTGCAATTGCACCAAGCCTAGTTATATTAATTCTTGCTTTCTGACTAAGTTTTATACCAAGACCAAGATTCACAATGCCAGACTCTATTATAACACCTTGGAGTAGAAGAAGTGTTGCAGCAGTGCTGATTCCTGCAGCTACAATAGCTATGGCATATGGTAGCGTTAATGTCGCACTTAAATATATTTCTATAAGTTTATAGAATACTAGGTCAACTCTTGGTAACTGAGATGGTGATAGAAGAGCTCTTCCATATATAGTGGCTATAGCGAAGCTAGGGGTAATCAGAATTACGTAGTTTAGCCAACCAAACAGCGATGACACCTTTGCTATTTTAAGGTTTCTGCTACCCATAATGCTGTAGAACGACCATATGAATCCCAGTCCAGACCACATATTCACAATATTTGTCCAGAGGAGTAGGGGTGCACTATAGTTTACAAAGCCGCTTAGCGTAAATGCCTTTGGATCCACCTTTGGAGCAAGATCAAAAACGCTGTAGTTTGTGAAGAGGGTTATTGCTGGTATCCAAAAACCTAGGAAGTATAGTACAACCCAGACTACATTAGTCCAAGCCACAGCTCTATAACCACCTAAGAGAATGTATACCACAGTAATTATGGTAGCAACTATCGCCGCCCAGATAAATGGTATACCTACAATAGCTTCTATTAATGTAGCAACACCCGTGAATTGCATTGCAGCATATATGGCACATGTAAAGAACCATAGTATGGCTAGAATAAGTGTAAATACCCTAGAGCCGTATCTTTGATGTAGGGTGTGAATGGGCGAGTAATGGCCGTATACCTCTCTTGCTGCTATAAATCTTGAGCCTAGGAACAACATGAGCATAGCCATATGCCATATGGGCATCATTAGATATGTGAAGTAGGGGAGGCCCATTAGATACATTGAGCCCATGAAGCCCATCATAGTTCCAGTACTGACAAGCGTTGCAGCAGCATTTGCCGCCATAACAACATATCCGAGAGTGCCACCAGCTATTGCATAGTCTTGGACTGTTTTCTTAGAGATTTTATAGCCATAGGCTCCAATAGCTAATACAATAGCCACAATAATGATAAATATTATTGTGCCTAGCATCATAATCACCCTTTAGGTTTTCTACTAGATGCTTGGATCCACCATATAGTTGCTATTGTATTAATAGTGCCACAAGCTATGCTCCACCATATCGGCTGCAACGGATCTATAATGAACAATGCTGTTATGAAGGGGAATAGCCACGTTCCTATAGCGGTGGTGAAGAACACTATCCAGAAGGCTATAGCCTTATTTTTCTCAATATAGCCATCTATAGCGAATACACCCGTTTTATTCACCCTAAATGAGAGTTGACTTGCTACTATTTATAAACTTTACTGTTTTATTACTCACTTTATACCATGGTCAAAAATACAGTTCTTCGCAATAGACCAACGAATCGCCATATTATGCTCATAAAGCTATATATAACTGTGTAAACCAGTATATAGCGGGTGATTTGGTGCCTGCTATGAAAAACAGACACAAGGTAGCAATTGTAAAAGAATTTGGTAAGCCTCTTGTCATAGAAGAGGTTCCTACGCCAGAGCCTAAGGATAGGCAGGTTCTCGTAAAGGTGATAAGTGCAGGTATATGCCATACAGATGTACATATTTGGAAAGGCGATTGGGCTTCAGGGGGGCTTCCTCCAAAACTACCATTTGTAATTTCTCACGAGATTGTCGGAGAGGTTGTTGCTAAAGGAGACAGAGTACCCGATAATGTGAAGATCGGAGAGAAGGTTCTTGTATATGCATGGGGATGGGCAGAAGAAGATGAGTGGGTTATTAAAGGTCTTACACACCTAAATGATCGTCCTCTACACCTTGGTGTAACAGCAGAAGGCGGGTTACGCGAATACTTCCTTGTACAGGACTACAGATTCTTAGTTGATGTTGAGGGGCTCGAGGATCTGCCAACTGCAGCACCTTTGGCATGCGCAGGGCTGACAACATATAGAGCCACTAAAAAGATTTTGCCATTTCTAGACCCAGATGACTATGTACTTGTTGTTGGTCTTGGTGGGCTTGGAAGCTACCAGGTACAGTGGCTAAGAGCGTTAGCAAGGCATGTGAACGTTATAGGCGCTGACGTAAAAGATGAGGCCATAAGCTTCGTAGATAAGATATCAAAACTAGATTTTGCAGTCAATGCTTCTAAAACAGATCCTGTTAAAGCTATTATGGAAGCTACAAAAGGCAAAGGTGTAAAAGCTGTTGTAGATCTTGTGGCAAACGCTAAAACAATTGGAACCTACCTCAATGTTTTAGCAAAAACAGGTATATATATGTTAGTCGGCATGATGGGTGTAGAGGCTACTATAGGTCCTCTAGTACCATTTATAGCATCGGAGAAGGCGATTATGTCAAGTGTTGTAGGAACATTACGAGACCAAATAGAGGTTATTAGAGCGGCTAGAAAAGGCTTAGTTAACTATAGCGCGGTAGTTACAAGAAGACTGAAACTAGAAGAGGCAACAGAAGCTTTAGAGGCCTTAGAAAAAGGAAAGGTAATTGGTAGGCAAATTGTAGTATTCGATTAATTTAATTTTTATTTTTTATTGCACTATTTAGAATAGAAGCATTGGACTGATATATCTAAACTGTTGTAGTTTGTTTAGGACTGTGACAAAAGCAGAAAAATATATATAACCGGGGAACAGCATATGTATTGGTGGGTAAATGTCTGAGAGTAAAATATATGGGTATGCAGGAAAGATTCTTTGGGTGAATCTGTCAACAAAGACATCTAAAATTGTTGAAACTCCAAAAGACTTGATAACCAATTTCATTGGTGGAAGAGGCTTTGGAGCCAAATTATTGTGGGATCACGTGAAACCTGGTACTGATCCCTTGTCTCCAGAAAATTTGTTGATATTCTCAGTAGGTCCACTAGCAGGTACTGGTGCGCAAAGTGCAAGCAAATTCTTTGTGACGTTCAAGTCTCCGTTAACAGGGACATATTTTAGAAGTGTTTGTGGAGGAAACTTCGGTGCTGAGATGAAGTTCGCAGGTTATGATGCCATTGTTGTTGAAGGTAAGGCTGATAAGCCAACGTATTTATGGATAAGCGATGAATCTGTGGAGTTTAGAGATGCTTCCCATGTATGGGGGGCGTTAACAACACATGCTGCAGAGGTTCTCCTTGGTGAGACTGATAAAGAGGCTAAGCTTGTTGTCATAGGCCCAGCTGGCGAAAAGTTAGTCAAATTTGCATCAATTCAAACTGGTGAAAGTAGAAGTGCCGGTAGGGGTGGTGGAGGAGCTGTTATGGGCTCTAAAAACCTTAAGGCAATAGTTATTAGAGGAACTGGCAGACCAGAGCTGTATAACGAAGACGAGTTTGAGAAGCTAGCTGAAGAACAACTAGACCTATACCACAAAAATCCAGCATTCCAGGCTTTCAGAAGTCTTGGTACAGATGGAATTGTATACCTATTCTACACCCTAGGCCACTTCCCGACGTATAACTTCAAACAGCTAGAACTCGAAAATGTTGAGAGATTCAAACCCGAGATTTTAGCAACATATGTGGTGAAAACTAGGGGCTGTTATAATTGCGCTATGGAGTGCTGGCAATACTTCAAGACATCTAAAGGACCTTTTGCTGGCATCATATGGGATAAGCCGGAGTATGAAACCCAATGGTCATTTGGAGGTGCATTAGGTGTAACAAACCTAGAGGCTATAATGTATGCTAACATGCTTTGCGATTTGTATGGTCTTGATACAATCTCGACAGGCTCTACAATAGCATTTGTATACGAACTCTATGAAAAAGGTATTCTGACAAAAAGTGAGCTAGACGGTCTTGAACCAAGATGGGGTGACCCAGAACCTGCGATTGAGCTAATAAGGAAGATAGCCTTAAGAGAGGGTATAGGGAATATTCTTGCTGAAGGAACAAAGAGAGCAGCTGAAATCATTGGTCGTGGTGCAGAAAGATACTCTATGCAAGTTAAAGGTCTCGAAATACCTGCATATGATCCAAGAGCAGCTAAAGCACATGGACTTAATTTTGCAACTTCTAACATTGGGGCAAGCCACATGTATGGGTGGGTTGGTCATGAGATTCTAGGCTTCCCAGAGAAGGTCGATCCATTTGCAGTTGAGGGTAAGGGAGAGCTAGCTAAGAGAGTTCAAGACGAACTTGCTACATATGAGGCTTTAGGGTTCTGCCAGTTTCCGGTATCTAACGGTATGGTCCCCTTAGATCTAGCTGCAAAGATGCTTTATGTAGCAACAGGTATTGAGACATTTAAAGATGTCAAATATTTGCTACTAGTAGGAGAAAGAATTGTTAACCTTGAAAGAGCCTTTAATGCAAGAGAAGGGTTCTCAAGAAAAGATGATACATTGCCAGAGAGATTCCTAAAAGAACCATTCCTGAGAATGCCTGCAAAAGGTCAGATATTCGAGTTAGATAAGCTTCTCAATGACTACTATGCTGCGAGAGGCTGGGATGTCAAGATGGGTCTGCCAACAAGAAAGAAGTTAGAGGAGCTTGGGCTTAAGGATGTTGCTGACGAGCTAGAGAGACTGGGCAAGCTACCTGGGTGAATGCAAAAATATGAGGATACTTATCGAGTTTGGCTGGTTTGTAGCTGAAAAAGTTGGGAAAAGATATATGTGGCTTGAGATAGACAATATTACAGAGATCAGATTAGAAGATCTTTTTCAAAAGATTCTGCCATCATCCATAGGTGAAGAGCTGAGCAAGGTCTTGTATCAACTTTTTCTCCAAAGAGATATTTTTGTGGTGATTAACGGAGTTATAGAGGTATCTCCAAATAAACTAATAAAGGATGGCGATAAAATAATTATCCAGCCCATGGCATCAGGAGGCTAGGTGAAAATACTTGGTAGCACAAACACAGTCTTGTATAAACTTCGTAGTTAAAAGTGTCTGGTACGATACTGTAGATCAACCTGTAATACCAATCGAGATCACAAACAGTTGTAGCGAGGGTGCTGTTATAGCAGTAGATATCAAGACCCCAGACAATAAATCTCTTCATAGTGAGAAAATAAGACTAAAACCAGCAGAAAAAAGGGTGATAGAAATAACGTTATCATATTATGGAGATGTGGTTTTGAGTGCTACGGGGAAACTTGAAAAATCGGATATAGTTCTACAGCTGGGTGAGTGGAAGTTAAAATTGTAAATTAGAATTGAAGTTAAGTATTTTTCCTTCACCTTGTTTTTACCCAGCATTCTGACCTAAACCTCTTATCAATAAACATAAATATGTGCTTCTATACCAATTGTTGTTCATTTGTAACAGAAAAATATTTATACAGGTTACACATATAATATAGTACCTAGGGTTGTGGACTTGAACCCCTTACTAGAAACATTTTTGAAAAAGTATGAAGAGTCTTTGAACAGAGATGACATTCTTAAGCGGAGACTTAAACCAGTGACAACGTTTTCTGGCGGACCTACACCATATCCAGGCCCTGGACCATATCCACCGCCGAATCTGGCTATGGATCCAACAGGATGGTCAAAAGCAAAAGGCTATAATGTTACAAGGCTTGTTGGACGCGATGTTGTGGAGCTTGAGGTGCCAGAGCGCTTTGTGTTTACAGTTCGTATTAACGATGATAGAAGCTTTAGGGTTGAGTCAAGAAAGGCTGTTAATCCCTGTTTGAGGGTTTCTATGCCTCTAGACGTATTTAAGGATATGGCTCTTGGGAAAGAGAGGGTTGTATATGCTTTGGCAGATAAGAGAAATAATGTTGAGTACGATTCTAGCATAGGTCTTAGTGATTGGATAACGGTCTTCGGTATTATAGGTAAGATTCAGGAGCTTGCTGAAAGTGATCCAGAAGTCTGGGATTTATTGGAACGTCTATGAGGTGGTGTTAGGCATGCCCTTGCTTGAACCCCCAAGACAACACTATGGAAAGCTTAAAGCATTCATAAATGGTAGATGGGTTGAACCCGAGGTAGAGGGATATTTACCGGTATATGATCCTGGAACTGGAAGGGTTATAGGAGAGGTTCCACAAGTAACTAAGAATGTTGTTGATGAGGCTGTTGAAGCTGCTTATGAAGCTTTCAAGTCTTGGAGTAGGCTGTCTGTTCCTGAAAGAGCTCAGTACATCTTCAAAATGAAGTACATCTTTGATGAGTATAGGGAGTCACTCTCTAGGGTAAACACTCAAAATCATGGCAAAACTATTAAGGAGTCAAGAGGAGATCTGAGGAGAAGCATTGAAAATATTGAAGCAGCTATATCGACAATATACACCTTATCAAAAGGCGAGTTCCAAAGAGATATCGCTAGAGACATTGATGAGATACTGATTAGAGAGCCTCTAGGAGTCTTTGCTATCATCAGCCCCTACAACTTCCCGATAATGATACCGTTCTGGTTCATACCATTTGCTTTAGCACTGGGAGACACAGTTGTTGTGAAAGTTAGTAGCGTAACCCCGATACCAATGGCATATGTACTTGAGCTCTTAGCAGAAGCACTACCACCTGGAGTTTTGAACCTGATATACACAGGACACGAAGTTGGAGAATATCTCGTCACACACAAGCTTGTAGAGGGCACCGCATTTGTTGGCACTAGTTCTGCTGCTCTAAGACTCTACGAGCTGTCGGCAGCACACGGAAAGAGGTTCCTAGGAGGTGGGAGTGCATCTAACTATGCAGTTGTGATGCCTGACTGCAACCTAGAGAGAACTGTTGCGACCCTAAGAGACTCGAAATTTGGAAACGCGGGGCAGAGGTGCCTAGCGATACAGAACATTGTTGTAGTTGGGGATGATGCATTCTACAACAAGTTCAAAAATGCATTTGTAGAAGCCACAAAAGTGCTGAGGATTGGCCACGGACTAGATGAGACAGTTGATATGGGTCCCATGGCGAGCAAGAAGTACAGGGACAACGTTATAAAGATGATTGAGAAGGGTATTAATGAGGGAGCTAAGGTGGTGCTCGATGGAAGGAACTTTAGGCATCCAGAATATCCAGAAGGGTTCTACCTCGGGCCAACAATACTCGAAGACGTTACGCCGGATATGACTGTTGCTAGAGAGGAGGTATTTGGACCTGTAGCCAACCTCATAAGGGCTAAGAGTCTTGATGAAGCCATCGAATGGATAAACAACAACAAGTATCACCACAGCGCGGCAATATTTACAAGCAGTGGCAAAGCAGCCAGAGAGTTTATGCACAGAGCATATGTAGGCAATGTCGGAATCAACATAGGCATTGCTGCGCCAGTTGCATGGTTCCCATTTGGCGGCAAAAGATTAGCTGGTGTTGGTAGTCATCATCCACAGATTGATACAGTAGACTTCTTCACTGACAGAAAGGTTGTCATAGTTAGATGGTGGTAGGGGTAGGAGGTATGGGTGGCCTAGATAAGTTCGTAGAAATGGCAGCCAAAATTGTTGGCAATAACAATGTTATCACAGATGAGAAGGAGCTTGAGAAATACTCTAAGGACCACAGCTTTGTAAAACCTGTAAAACCTGAGACCATCATAAGACCTGAATCTACAGACGAAGTTCAGGAAATAATTGAATATGCTAATAAATATCTAGTACCTGTAACACCGCTTTCTGGTGGAACAAATAACTTGGGTGGCACAATACCAGCGCCAGGAGGTGTTATAGTAGATCTCAGAAGAATGAATAGGATACTAGATGTAGATGCAAGAGCCGCTATGGCATCTATACAAGCTGGTGTAACATTTGAGCAGCTGCAGCAACATGTATCAAAGTATGGACTTAGAGTTCTAACACCCGCTGAACTGCCTAAATCAAGTTCGGCTCTTTCAACCTATCTCGATCTCGCTCCTCTATATGGCTGGGTATACTACAGCGAAGAAATTCTAACAACAATGACTCTTGTGCTTCCAACAGGAGAGCTCTTGAAAACTGGTCAACAGGCTTTTCCACAGATTAAGTGGCCTTATGTACACTCTCACGCATCTCCATATGCAGGGCTCATGAACTATATATGGTATCAGTCGCAAGGCACTCTAGGTATAGTTACGCAGGGGTGGGTCAAGCTTAAGCCTATTGGTGAAAGTGTTGAAGCACTTTTCGTAGCTGTAAATGATGAGAAGGATCTTCATAAAATTGTTAGAGAGATTATGTGGCTTAGATACCCAAGAGATATGGTGATATTCAATAACGTTGATGCAGCTCTATTCTTTGCAGAGGAAAGCCCTGGCTACGAGAAAAAAGCCTTAGATTTGATGTCAAAGTTGCCAAGGTGGCTTATAGCATTCTCATTAAGAGGTCGAAGAGATGGCATAGAGGTTATGCTAGCTGACTTAACTGAGAAGCTAGGAAAACACGGATTAAGACTCTTAGATGAGCTACCAGATATTCCAAAAGCGAAAGAGAGGTTCTTGCAGGAAGTCTCGTATCCAAGTGGCTGGATTAAGTACTCTAAGTTCAGAGGTGCTAGAACTCTTCTACCCTTCATATGCTCTTTAAAAGATATACCAGCTATGTATAAGGCTCTCGAAGCACTATGCAAGAAATATGGTTTTCCCATGGAGCAGCTGGGAGTAACCATTGTACCCACAGATAGGATCGGTGTTGTTGCATGCAATGTGGTGTTCAATAGAAGTTTAGAGGGTGTGGAAGTAGCAAGAGTGAAAGAGCTATACTATGAAACAGCTGAAGAGCTGTTAAAACTAGGGGCATTCTATAGCAGGCCTTATGGAGTGCTTGCTAAGCTTATGTACAGCAGAAGCCAAGTATACTACGAGGTCTTGATGAAGATTAAGAGAACTCTAGATCCAAACAACATCATGAATCCCACAAAACTAAGAATAGAAGAATGAGTTTCTTGAGTGTGGGATATGACTCAAACTTCTCAAGCCTCAACCCCTCGTAGTGGGAAAGTAATCTGGAGATACCCAGCCTTTAGAAAAAGAGAACTTAGAGAAATGTACGACCTTACAATTCTATGCAATAAGTGTAAGTACTGCAGATTCGTGTTTGCCCCAGATGCAAGAGATCACAGATTTGTTAGCCAATGCCCGAGAGGCGAAACATTTGGATTTGCGGCATACTATGCTGAAGGCACTGTTGAGATTGCGAGGGGTATTCTCGAAGGTAGGATTACATGGAGCAAAACAATTGAGCATATACTATACACCTGTACAGATTGTGGCCACTGCGAGTTCTGGTGCGAAAATGCGATGAGGGTCTATCCCCTAACCATTATGGAGATAATGAAGGAGCACTACGTCAAAGAGGTTGGTCTTCCAGAGTATTGGAAGCCTATTGTAGAGAGCTTGAAGAAATTCAGAAATCCATATGGTGAACCTCTGGAGAAGAGAGCTTCTTGGATACCCCCAGGTGTATCGCTACCTAGGAAAGCAGATACGATGCTGTTTGTGGGTGATGTATACAGCTATAGAGCTCCATATGTAGCCCAAGCCGTACTGAGAATACTTCATAAGCTAGGTGTTGAGGTTGGGTATCTCTATGAAGATGAGTGGCACAGTGGCTATCTCCTCTTTAGAGCAGGCCTCTACGACGATGGCCTTGAGTTCCTAGGGCACAATGCGAAAGCTCTTGCAGATGCAGGTGCAAAAACTGTTGTGTTCCTCGACCCCCATGACTATAGAACATTCATAAAGGAGGTTAGAGATGCCAATATCGAGCTTCCATTCGAGGTTAAGTTCATCACAGACCTTATATTACCGCTATTAGAGAAAGAGTCAGCAAAGCTAAGAAAACTTAACATGAAGGTGGTGTACCACGATCCATGCAATTTAACGAGACATATCATGCCATTCCCTGTATGGGATTCCCCAAGAGAAATTTTGAAGCTTATCGGTGTAGAGGTTGTTGAGATGTTTAGGAATAGACTAAACACCTATTGCTGTGGTGCTGGAGGAGGTGTTGAATTCACGTTTCCAAAGCTCAACAAGGTTACAGCTAGGAGAAGAGTTGAAGAAGCTGTCGCAGTAGGTGGAAAATATATAGTGACGACATGTCCATCCTGTGTCAGATCATTTAAAGCAGTTGCTAATGAATTTGGTGTTGAGGTGTATAACCTGATAGAGCTTATAGATAAGGCTCTTGTTTAAGGTGTCCGGATATGACCTCAGTTCTAAGATCCCCACATGAAGAAAGTAACAACATCTACATAGATCCAGATGTCTTGGCCAGGGTAAAGCAAGTCCTAGTGGATATCGTAGGGCCAGAGTGGGTTTCGGACGACCCTGCAATCACTATTGGATATTCTAAAGACTATGCGGCTTACCTCAAATTTAACTGGAAGTCGTACTCCCCATTTATAGTTGTTCTACCTCGAACAGTTGAAGAAGTTCGAGCAATAGTCAGGGTTGCCCGCCAATTCAAAATACCTGTAGTCCCTGTGGGTTCTACTGGAAGCCAGTTTAGCTGGCATATACCGAGAACTGGAGGTATAATAGTTGATGTCAGCAGAATGGACAGCATACTGCTTATTGATGAAGATAACATGGTAGCGGTAGTCGAAGCTGGGTGCCCAATATTCAAGCTCCAAACAGAACTTCTCAAAAGAAGGATGTTCATTCACCAGCCAGGTGCATGCTCAACATTCTACATAGGCTCTCACTTCACCCATGGAATAACAAATAAGGCTAATGCAAGATTAGGATTTGTGAATAGACAGATTGTTGGATATGAGATGGTATTGCCAGATGGAACAATACTGAGAACAGGAAGCTTAGCAAACTATGAGAATCCAAGACCCTTATGGCCTCACGGACCAGGACCTGACCTAGGACATATTCCGAGAATGGCACAGGGAACTCTGGGTATAGTTACAAAAGTTGCCTTAAGAACCCATCCACTTGACGAGGAAGTCAGAGTTTTCCAGCCAGCCTTCAACAATGTTGATGCAGCTACACTAGCTCTAGAAGAGGTTGCGAAAAATGAACTGTGTACAGGAACAGCGATGTATACAGGGTTCAAGTATACCCAGTACTTTGCAGATTCGCCAGATGCTGTTGATATCATTGATAGAGTTAATCCAGAGTGGATGCTGATGTTAACCGTGCAAGGTACAAAGAGATGGGCAGACTATGAAGAGAAGAGGGTGAGAGAGATAACCGAGAAGTATGGCGGAAGAATAATAACAGATAAGCTGCCATTCTATCAAATGTTTGAAGACGCACAACTAAATATGTCTGCATCTCTATACTCTGAGTACACAATTAAGTACTGGTCTTATCCAGGCACAGTAGGTGCCCCGGCCGGTATGATACTTGCACCTCTCTACGCCTATCCGAGATACTTCAAGATGTTAACGCTACTATATGCAACGGAGCCTGTTCTCAAAGATCCTGATGAAGGGGATGTTAAATACAAAAGAGGTGCAATAGTATACCCTGTTGAGGATGCCCACTATGCAATGTTCGAGCTTATGATAGCAGGCCACCCAACAGATCCAAGATTAATAAAAGAAATAGGCCCCAGATTTGCTCCAAGACTAAACAGAGCACTTGTAAAGCTAGGATTAAGATTCGATGCTAAATACGGTGTTGCGAGAACAGGTGAAGTGGGAGTCATACCAACGTATATGGAGGTTGTGAAGAAGATAAAGAGCGTTTTAGATCCTGACCAAATTATGCATCCACTTGCATGGGAGGGAGTACCATAGAGGTGATAATGAAATGATTCCTGGGTGCCTAGATAAAGATCCTCTTGAACTAACAGTTGAGGAGCTGGATAAACTTAACATAGAAGAATGTATATGGAAGTACTACAAAGAGGTTCTGCATAAGAAACCTAGAAAGAAATCTTACTGGCAAAGAGAGGCTGAATATAGAGAAAGAGTTATGAAGATGCTAGAAGAAATAGAGCTATACAGAGAGCTTACAAAAATAGTTAGAGAATAGACATGAATTTATAAAAACAAATTATTTTTATTTTATGTTTTAGTTACTCCCACTTAAATACTGATATAGGTCCTCTCGGCTCTTTAACCCACTCTTGCCAAGCACCGTCATATATCTTAACATCTGTATATCCGAGAATTTGCGTCATCACATACCACAAAGCAGATGCATAACCTCCAACACCGCAATACACAATTATCTCCTTATCTCTATCCACGCCTGCGACAGATTCTACCATCTGTTTCAGTACCTCAACTGGTTTGAAAAGACCTTCATCGGTCCACAGCCATGGAGTTGGAAGATTCTTTGCTGTTGGTATATGACCTGGTACAGGCCCCCAAGGCTCTACAGTCACACCGAAATATACTTCAGGAAGCCTGGCATCGATTATCGTAGACTTGCCAATTCTTTCAAGAACATACTGTTTCGACACAAATATGTCTTTCCTCAACACACCTTTATACTGCGTGGGAGAGACTTTTGGTACTTCTTTTGTTAGCGGTCTTTCCTCTTTAACCCATTTATTGATACCCCCATCTAATACAGCAACATTATCTATACCAGCATAGATAAGCTCTACAGCAACTCTTGTAGCATCAGCTCTATTGTATGCTGTATCCACTTTGTTAACCACAACAACTATAGACTCAGAGGTTATCCCAGCTTTGCCTATTGTCTGGAAAAGCTGTTCCGGAGGTGGAAGTTCTAGAATCAAATCATCTCTTGTTACAGCCCAATCAGAATTGAATGGATCGAAGGGTATGTTTATAGATCCGGGAATGTGACCTTCTAGATATTCTTGAGGAGGACGTATATCAATTATTGCAAGATTTGGCGTACCCAAGTTTACTTCTAATTGATTTGTTGGAATTATTGGGCTTACTCTTCTCACAGATTCCACTCCTATTAAGTAGAACACTCTTCAGAGACTTAAAAATATTTCTTTTCTTTGTTTTCATAAATACAGAAAATAATTGAGAATTAAAATTAGTTTTATAAGCCTCTATTCTATGTAGCGTATAACATTATTGCATTGCTTGGACACATAGATATGCAAGCAGGAGGTAATCCATGCTCTCGTAATGCTTTGCATAGATCACAATTAACTGCTCTTCCACCTCTAATCCTTATCGCACGTATGGGGCACGCATAGACACAATCTAGACAGTTATTACACTTTGAATAGTCGATCAACACCTCTTTCATAGATCCTCTAACAATTGCTTTTCGTTTACACGCCTCAGCACATTTTGCATTAGTGCAATGCATACATGTTATCGGAATTACAACACCATCTTCTGTTTTCTCAATTTTTATTAGAGGTTTTCCGTCGTGGAGAAAACCGCAAATAGCGCTACAGGTTTCACACCCAATACATTTATTGTAATCAATTATCTTTAGGAATGGCTTTCCAGACAAACATTTACCCTCCTCAATACCTAACCTTGTGGCCAGAAATCCACAAGTAGATTTACCTATGGCGTCGGCCCACTTAGTATAGCTGGCTATATACCGTGCTTTAGGTAAAGATGCTATCATCTCCGCTATTTTTGGAGCTGAGCCAGAGACAAGCTTATCGAGAGATCTAGCAACTTTTAAACCATGGTCAACTGCTAAACCTATTTTTGTAGGGCCTTGAACAACATCTCCTGCAGCAAAAACGCTTGTACCAGGAACCCTATAGCTTAAATCCACTAACAGCCTCCCATCATCTCCTACATACTTAGCTAAATCACCAACACCAATTGGTGGGGTAGGCTTCTCACCAATAGCAGTTATAACCATATCTGTTTCAAGAACAAATTCCGACCCAGGAACTGGGACTGGTTTTGGTCTACCCGATTCATCAGTACCTTCAAATTTCATTTTAACAAGCTTAACAGCTTTTACAACATTATTTTCGGTTAGTATTTCTATAGGTTGCGTTAATTCAAGGAACTTTACACCGCGATTTACGAGCCTATTTATGTTGTAGATACCTGCCGGAGCTTCTTTTGCTGTTCTTCTATAGATCCAGTAGACTTCTTTTACACCTCTATTCAAGCATTCTTCAACAGCATCAACAGCACTAAGACCGCCACCTACAATAATAACTCTATTCGGCAATTTAATGTTTGATGTATAGCCAAGCTCTGAAAGTCTGATCCTGTAGAGAAGCTCTAGTGCTGGTATAACATTTGCCGCATTTTCACCAGGTATGTTAAGCTTTTTGCTTTCCCATGTACCTGTTGCAACTACTACGGCATCATATTTTTTGATAATATCATAGAAGTCTATAACTTTTTCGACAAATTCATCACCTGTTTCTACACCTCTACCAGAAGCAACTTTTGTTTTAAAGTAGAACTTTACACCAAAGTTTTGCTCTAAATCTTTACATCCTTCCAAAATACCGTTAACATCTATTTTGTTGCTTGGAATGGCAAAAGTCATTAAGCCGCCGGGTAGGGGCAATTTCTCATAAACATCGACTTCGAAGCCCCTAGTAACTAAGTAGCCAGTAACTGAGAGGCCCGCAGGCCCGGCACCAATTATAGCAACCCTCTTTCCCAAATCTTTGGTTCTCGACATAGATAAAAAGGCAAACTTCATATCATACACCCTAAGCACAACCTTTTAGCTTAGCGGGAGAGTATATGTCTCAGCCCTCTATATTTTTTTAACATAATAAATTTGTTGCTAGTTGTACGCTAGAAATATGGAATGTAGTCTCATCCTTTGCCTCAGTTTCATGAGATTCCTAGGTCTATGCCCGAATTTGGAGACTTAAACATATTTCGTCATGTTTTGCTATACAAAAAATTTATTATAATAAATGATAAAAAATATATGCAATTGAATTACTTTGCTTTGACAAGCACGGCCAACGCGGCTGCTATCAAGTTGCATACAACAAGGAATAGTGTTGTTGCTGCAAAGCCATAGGATTCAAATATTGTGCCTGCAAGTGGCACTCCAATTATCCCGGCAATGTAGAAGAATGTTATTGTTATTCCTAGCGATAGACCTGCAAGCTCTGGTCTAACTATTAGTGTTGGTATTGAGAACATATGTGGAGGTATTACGAATGTGAAGAATCCAAGCAATATTGTCACAAGTATCAGTAGCTCAGCTGGAGCATATGGAAGAGCTATTAGCGGTATTATCAATAGTATTACTCCGAGAAGGTAAACGAGTTTTCTTCTTCCGCCAAGTCTATCAGAAAGCCATCCAGAGAATGGCGCTGCAATAATTCCCATCAGACCTATTAAGCCGGCGAGGAAATATGCAGTACCTTCTTCAACACCTTTTGCGCTAATAAGCCACCTAGCATAATATGTCATAACAGATTGGAATGTGATAATTGTGAAGAATACTGATAAGCTGAACTTCCAAACATCTGCATTTCTAAATACTTCACTCATTCTAACTGGCTTTACACCAGCTTCAGCTTTAGGTGGAGGTGCCAGTAGCGGACCCGGCTTCACAATGGCTGCGTAGAGAAGTAGTAAGATGATAGAGAATATGGCTCCTATTAAATATCCTGTTTGCCAACCATAGGTACTCATAATCCATCCTGCAAAGGGTATCTCCCACGCTAGACCTAGTGGCATTGCAACAGCCCATATACCCATCGCAGTGCCTATTTCTTTTGGCGGGAACCAGCCAATTAGTGCTGGCGGTCCAACGATGCTGAGAAGAACTCCTCCTAAACCAACAATGGCTCTCCCAACTAATAGAGTAGGGTAGTTAGGGGCTACACCAGATACCAGCCAGCCAACTGTTAGAAGAGCCATTGCTAACATACCAGCCCTTCTAACCCCCCATTTATCAGTTATAATGCCTGAAGGCAGCGACATTATAGCAGCTGCAATCGATAAGGCCATCATTAGATATCCTACCTCTACATCAGTCAAGTTGAATACCTTACCTAGTATCACAGCAGAAGGTGTTGTTATAGCAAATGCATAGGCAAATGCACACATAAATGCTAATACCAGCACACCTAGTATTACCCAACGCATAGCAGGGGCTTTTACCTCACCCATAATGTGGACACCCTAGTATAAAATATCTTTTGTACCTATATTTATATTTTAATTAAAATAGTTATAGCTATAAACATTTTGATGTGCATTAATTTATGGTAATGAGCTGTATTTTTATTACTGTATAGTGTTTATTGTTAGATGCTATAGATGATTATAAATTATTATCATCACTAATGTTTTAATGTTAATTAGAATTTAGATTAACTTTTAAAGTTACTTCACGTGTAATAAAAATTGATAGATATTAAAACGAAAATTAAAGATATATATGCCTATTCACCACATTGAAAAAGTATCATAGAAGCGTTTTGTCATGCGGCTATACACCTATTTATGCTAGGTCTATCTCTTATGCTGATTGTTGTTTCACACTACTTGTTAACAGCTATACTAGCAAGCTTTGTTGCAATTAATTCAAAATCGCTTTTATCATAGGATTCAAGAATTTTCTAGCTTCTTCTATGATCTATTGTGTTAAGTGTTACCGTCATTTTATTACATATATCCATGCTTTATCTAATAATTGTCTTGGAGTGTTCTCAAGCTTTTCAAGTTTTGCATGTATACACCCTCTTCACTTTAACAAACTCAAAGAGTTTATTTAAAGCTTTGTCAATTAACTGAATTTGCTTACATACCTAACAATAATCCCATAAAGCCTTCAAAATATCACTACTCAAACTATATACATGCAGTCTTATAGGCTTGTCAACAAGCTTTATTAAATCATCGCTTAAGCCTAGCAGATGTTTCCTATTGTAGCATTCACATTGCTGTATCATCAAATAGCTGTAGATAGTTTATAGTTATAATCTCTTTATCTTTCATGATGTGTATCGAACCTATTTACACTATGTCTATTGGATCTATATGTGTAAGAGAAGAACATTAGGAGAAGGAAGTTGAACCAGGAATTCTAACAGCGAAGACTATTAGCCAACCAAAAGTTTTGTTAGATATTTATCTAATCTCGTTCTATTTTGTTAACTCATTATTGGTACTCCACTGCTTAGCGCTTCTACTACAACTGGATTTCTTTTCTCTTTTAATTTCTCAAATTCTTCTCTAGTAATTATCAGCGGCTCTATTGGGGCACCCACAGCTGTTATGCATGGCACTACAAGATCTATTCTCTCTGTT